>JANOIK010000462.1:0-3136 GCA_031407585.1 Planctomycetota bacterium
GCCGCCTCCGGCGTCGCACGCCCGCAAGACATCACGCCGAAACTCCTTCGAATAGGCTTCCATCGCACTCCCTCCTGAAAGGAAGCGCCTAACTTACCTATCTCTCGAAGAGGGCGCTAGAGCTTTGAGAAGCCTGCACTAGGACACTACCCGCACGCTGCGAGGCAAGGCGCCCGCGATGGCCAGCGGCCTAGCGACTGAGGTTTGGAGCGTGCGGCAACTGTTGCAAAACGTCCTGCACACTTAATGTCCCACTACCGCATCCGCGCCGCCGCCGCACACGCCCAAGCCGCGAGCATGAGCGACCCCGGCTCGGGCACGACCCTGCTCTGCGGCTCGCCGGGTTCCACCGGCGGCGTCGGCATCTGCCGCCGCCACGACTCCAGGTCGCTCGAATCAAGCGGCTCCGAGCCCTCGCCCCCGCGGCGTTGCCACTCCAGCACATCGTCGCCATCGATGTCCCCGTCCCCTTCGAAGTCGGCGTTCGTGTCCTCCAGCAGCGCGTTCATCACGCCGTCGTACGCCGGCTTCCGGCCATACGTTTCGTCGAACAGCAGCGGCCGCGTGCCTACGCCCGGCCAGTTGTACTTGTCGTACACGCCCCAGGTCTGAAACCAGCCGCCGTTGTGGTGGTCGAGCCAAATCTCCGCGAGCTTCTGGTACGCCTCGCCCTGCCGCGTCAGCGGTAAGTTGCCAACGGGGATCGCCAAATCCAACTCCGTGACAAAGTTTTTGAGGCTCAGGTCCGCGACCCATTGCATCCGCTCGGCCAGAACCAGGGGGCCGTCCAGCACTTCGTCCGGCGTCATGTGCAGTTGCCACCCGAGCCCGTCCACCAAATTTTCCGCGGCCAGCGACGTGAGAATCTCCTTAGTCGTGTTCCACCGCGCGTTTTCGTACGTGTTGTTTATCTCGATCGAGTGCTCGTTGTAAACCAGAATCGCCGTGGGGTCGTGCTCACGTGCGATGCGGAACGCCTCGACCACGTAGCCCGGGCCCAGCGCGTCGAGCCACCAGCACGGCCGCATCCCGCCGGTGTGATGCGGTCGCACCGCTTCGTTCACCACGTCCCACACATCGACGACGCCGCGGTAACGGTCCATCGCCGTGGTGATGAACTCCTCGAGAATCGCCCGCGCCTCGGAGTGCGGCGATTGCCGTACCCACAGCGGCGTTTGATCATCTGCCGGGTAGAGCAGCGGGTGCAGATGCACGCCAAGTCCCGCGCCGTTGGCCCAGTTGACCACCGAGTCGGTCAGCGCCCAGTCGTACTGGTTTCGCGCCTTGTGCGTTCGCGACCAGTACGTGCCGACTGTCACGACGTTGAACTCCGACGACACGAGCGCCTTCTGCTGCGGCGTGTTCCACGTGGCGTCGAGGGCCATCACGCCGATCTTGAGATCCTTCCGCTCGGCGACGCTGCGCAGCGTTTGCGCCGCGGAGCGCGGGGCGTGTCCAAAAATCACGATGCCGATGAGCATTAAGGGTGCGACGAGACGCGACATGAAGAGCTCCTTCCCATTGGTGTTCCCCCTAAGTTGCAAGCTCACTCCGTGTGCCGTAGCATAATCCGCCGAGAGAGCCGTCGTCACAATTGTGCAACGATTGCGATAACTCACATGACGGCGCCGCCGCCACTGTCAGCATTCGTTAGAATGGCGCAAGCTCGCTGCTCGCTTGCCCAACTCTTCTATTCAACTCCGCTCATCCGATTCCTCCCATGAAACGTCAGCATTCGCTGCTCGCAGCGCTCCTCGTGCTCGCCGCCCCCTGCCTCGGCGCCGTCACAGCAGCGCAAGCGCAAGCACAACTCCTGGCCGCCGACTCCCTCTGGCCGCCCATTACCCGCGAAGCCAAACCCTGGGCCCGCTGGTGGTGGCCCGGCAGCGGCGTCGACAAGGCCAGCCTCACCGCCCAGATGGAAAAGCTCGCCGCGGCCGGCATCGGCGGCGTCGAGATCACGCCCATCTACGGCGCCACCGGCTATGAGGACCGCTACATCAACTTTCTCACGCCCGAGTGGATCGAGATGCTCGAGCACGTCGGCCACGAAGCAAACCGCCTCGGCCACGGCGTCGACATGGCAACCGGCACCGGCTGGCCCTTCGGCGGCCCCTGGATCGACGAGCCCCACGCCCTGCAGCGCGTCGTCCGAGGGGGCGACGGGCTCACCGGCCGACCCACTGGCATGAAGGGCAAGCGCGCCGCCCCCGGCGACGAAGGCCTCGTCGTCGATCCCTACTCCCCCGCCGCGCTCAAGCACTACCTCGCGCCGTTCGACAAAGCTTTCGCCAACTTCCCTCCCGGCCTCGTGCGCGGGCAGTTCCACGACTCGTTCGAGTACTACGAAGCGAGCTGGACGCCCGAGTTCCCCGCGGTGTTCCAGGAAATGCACGGCTACGACGTCCAACAGTACGCCGCCGAGCTGCTCGCCGACCCCGATGACGTGACCACCGTCGACCGCGACACGCTCGCCCGCATCAAGAGCGACTACCGCGACACGCTCGCCAAGCTCCATCTCGACTACCTGCACACGTGGGTCGAATGGTCGCACGCCCTCGGGTTCATCGTTCGCAACCAATCGCACGGCGCCCCCGGCAACCTGCTCGACCTCGTCGTCGAGCCGGCGCAGGCCGGGGATTGGGAAGGGCGTGGAGCCGAAGACTTCGGTCTCGGCGATGTCGGCGTTGGCGTAGAGGTCGAGCAGGTTACCGGGGGCGCCGTGCGACTGGTTGCGGACGATGAACCCATGGGAGTGCGACCACTCGACCCAGGTGTGCAGGTAGTCGAGATGGAGCTTTGCGAGCGTGTCGCGGTAGTCGCTCTTGATGCGGGCGAGCGTGTCGCGGTCGACGGTGGTCACGTCGTCGGGGTCAGCGAGCAGCTCGGCGGCGAACCTCTGGATGTCGTAGCCGTGCATTTCTTGGAACACCGCGGGAAGTTCCGCCGTCCAGCTCGCTTCGTAGTACTCGAAGGAGTCGTGGAACTGGCCGCGGACGAGGTCGCGGGGGAAGTCGGCGAAGGCTTTGTCGAACGGCGCGAGGTAATGCTTGAGTGCGGCGGGGGAGTAGGGGTCGACGACGAGGCCTTCGTCGCCGGGGGCGGCGCGCTTGACCTTCATGCCGGTGGGTCGGCC
>JANOIK010000465.1:0-4131 GCA_031407585.1 Planctomycetota bacterium
GAATCGCTACCTCGTGAGCTGGCAGAATCCGTACTTTCTCGACGAGCCCGTGAGCCTGAGCCTCAGCGGCTCGTACTTCGACCGGCGGTTTCGCGACTGGGACGAGCAGCGCGTGGGCGGCCGCGTGGGCGTGGGCTACCAATGGGTGGAACGCGACCTGAGCGCGACCGTGTCGTACCGCGGCGAGAACGTGAACATCAGCAACATCTCGGTCCCGGGTGCGGTGCCGGACCTTGACCAGGCGGTGGGCGACAACGCCCTGCACGGATTCAAGCTCACGCTCATTCGCGACACGCGGGACAATCCGTTCCTCGCAACGCAGGGCCATTACTTTGAAATCGGCGCCGAGCAGGTGATCGGCACATTCGACTATCCACGCATCGAGGTCGACGCCCGCAAGTATTGGCTGGTTCACGAGCGGCCGGACCACTCGGGGCGGCACGTGTTTAGCCTGGCCGCGGCGGTTGGTTACTCGGGCACGCACACGCCGATCTTTGAGCGATTCTTTCCCGGCGGCTTCGCGACGATGCGTGGCTTTGACTTTCGAGGAGCATCGCCGGTGGACCCGGGGTCGCAGATTCAGGTGGGCGGCGATTTTCAATGGATCAACAGCGCCCAGTACCTGTTCCCCATCACGGCCGACGAGATGCTGCACGGCGTAGTGTTTTGCGACTTTGGCACGGCGGAGCGGAACGTCACGATCAAGGACTTCCGCGTGGCGCCGGGCGCCGGTCTGCGGATCACGGTGCCCGCGATGGGGCCGGCGCCGATCGCGCTGGACTTCGCGTGGGCGGTCAACCGCGCGGACTTCGACGACACGCAGGTGTTCAGCTTCAGCCTGGGCTTCTCGCGGTAGCTGTGGCGCAGACCCGCCGCCGTTTCGACTGTTCGTCTAGGTCGCGAATGGCAGGTAGACGACCAGATTCCGCCATTCTTCAGGGTGTGTGCACTCGGCAATCACCGCGAGGTCTTCGACGTATTGCCCTATGGTTCCGCCAAGTTGAGGACCGAACGCTAGCCCCGAGAATTGGCGGCCGCTTCGTTGCCAGTCTTCCGCCCGAACCCGAAATCGAATGTCCTGCGTGAAGAGAACGCGATTCAATTCCAACGCTCGCACAAGCAGTTGCTCGTCTGCCGCCTGCTCGCGGCCATCCTCTTGAACCGTCAAGACGTCGACTCCTCGGAGGCGAAGTTGATAGGCGATTGCTCTCGGCACATGCTCGTCGATATAGAACGCGACGGCCATCATGCGAGCTTGTAAGGCTTAGAGTCGCCCAAGGGCGCGAAGTCGCATCTCAATTGGCGTCATTGGAGTACCGTCGCGATCGCTCCGATTGGCGGCGATCTCGCGCCGAATCTCGTCATCAATCTCTGATTGGTGATCGTAGTAATAGGACATAGCCGCGTGAGCCTCTGCGAGGTTCACGTGCGTCTGGTGGCGGCTGATCTCCTCGGGCGACCATCCGTGAGCCATATAATCCATGACGATTTGAGCAACGCGAATTCGGGGCAGTCGCGCCAAGCGTGCAGGTTGGCCATCCAGCTTTTCAATGTGCGTGTCTTGTACCGTGGCCATTTGCATCAACTCTCTGAACGAGGGCGGCCTCCGCGACAATTCTATCATGGGACGGGACCACCGACAAAAACTTCTCACGAGCAGCTACTGGACGACTTCGACAGGTGGCGGAACCGCGCAGGGACAGCCGGATTCCGGGAGCGCGGCGTCGGAGCCAGCGATGTTCGGAGGGGCGCCCCAGCGGTCGCGGAAGTAGTCGAAGTGGTAGGAATACGGCCGCTGGTAGTAGCTGCCAACGACCACCGGCGGCGCCACGTAGTACGGGTTGTAGATGCCGCCGTAGCCGCCGTGAAATCGGCCGCGCCAATTCTGGGAGCCGCCGCCTCGTGTTTGCCAATCGTCGGCGCCCGAGCGCACCCGCTGGTACGGCGCGGCGGGACCCTGGGCGCGGGCCGGAGCGGCCGTAACAGCAATGAACGCGGCGGCGAGGAGCAATGCGTTTCGCATAGCTCCATGCTAGGCAGACGGCACGAATGGCGTCAAATCTTCCTTGGGGCCGAATCGCCTAGTAGTGGTACCTGCACGCCAGGATGCGGATTCTCTCATCAGTGACGTGATAGACCAATCGGTGTTCTTGATCGATTCGTTTCGACCAGCATCCCGCCAGCTCATGCTTGAGCGGCTCGGGCTTACCGACGCGGCCGAATGGATCGTTCAGCGTTTCCTGGACGAGCCGAATGAGTCGCAACGCTTTCTTGCGATCAGTTTGAACCCACCACGCCAGATCATCGAGCGCGTGGGCGTCAAATTCCAAGCGTCGCACGGGCTTCCTCGAGAGTTGCGCCGCCCGTGCGGGCCAAGGCTTCTTGGAGGCGCGCTTTCATGGCGTTGCTCTTGAGAAGGTAGGCGGTTTCGCGCTCGGATTCGATTTCGTGCCAGATATCAATAGGGATGATAACGGCAACGGCGTTTCCCGCGGCGTCCGACACGTAATGTAGAGGAAGTTGGCTTGACATGCCGGCCTCGCGGTCCAACCTCGGGCGTCAGTTGAACTGTCGCTGCACTGTTGGCGGCGCCAGTCGCAAGGTCAATTATAGCGACCGCGAGGCCTCTGGGGATTGATATTTTCGGCGCCTACGCGGCGCCTTCGGACTGCCGCCGAGGTGCGATGAGGCTAAACGACGGATCCAAGGTTGGCACTAGCGCGATTGTTTTTTTGTTTCGCCCGCCTCGCATGCGCCAAAGCAGCGGCGTGACGAGTAGCATTGCCTGGAGCCAAATCGGGAAAAAAAGTATCCAGTAGTCAGCTGGAATAATGATCGAGGCCCTGTCGGGAATCATTGCAACCCCCGTTTTATGGCCGTCCGAAAACCCGAACCAGGGGAATCCGGGCGGCATCGGCATGACGCGCTCTGGATGATTCACTGGATCGTGCCAGTCGCCGTCCGCCACCGGCGCGTCGTGGTCGTAGGCAGTGATGTGCCTAATCGACACGACGCCGTTACGGATACGGGCGGCAGTATCATTGGGCAGGGAGAACGGTCCGAGGTTTCCCCGTATTCCGACGATGCAGCTATAAATGCCGAGGACGGCCGTTAGTCCGGCGAGCAGCGCCATCGCGTTTATGGTCCGACGCACCATCTTTTTTCCGTTGAATCGAGGACGTATGAGGTACAGCGGCGTTGCCCCCGGTCACTGACCGGGGCCTAAATGACGTCGCGGCCGAACGCCTGGGCCTCGGCGAACGCGGTCGGGTGCTCCATGCTGTCGGCCATTTTGTTGAGAGCCTCGGTCTCGATCTGCCGAACCCGCTCGCGGGTGAGGCCGAGCTCTTCGCCGATTTCCTTCAGCGTGCGGGGCTCGTAGCCGTCGAGGCCGAACCGCATCCGCAGGACCGTGGCTTCGCGCTGGTCCATGGTCTGCAGCATCTCGAGGACGTGCGTGAGGCTGTCGCTTTCGACGAGCGCGTCGTCCGGCGCCTGCTGCCGCTCGTCCATCACCATGTCGCCGAGGGTCCAACCGGCTTCGGCCTGGTCGGTATGCGGCGTGG
Source organism: Planctomycetota bacterium (assembly GCA_031407585.1). Taxonomy (GTDB): domain Bacteria; phylum Planctomycetota; class Planctomycetia; order Pirellulales; family Lacipirellulaceae; genus Lacipirellula. The sequence continues at coordinate 3,567 of JANOIK010000465.1, forward strand.
CGTTGTAGATCTTGATCGCTTTCTTGATGATCGGCAGCTTTTTCTTCGGCAGGCCGAGGACGCGGGCGATCTCCTCCGGCGTCGGCGTGCGATCGAGCTCCTCGGTGAGGCGGGCCGTCGCGCGGCGCCACTTCGAGAGCAGCTCGACCATGTACGCGGGGATGCGGATCGTCTTGCCCGTGTTGATGAGGGCCCGCTTGATCGACTGCTTGATCCAGTAGCTGGCGTAGGTGCTGAACCGCGTGCCCATCGCGGGGTCGAAGCCTTCGACGGCGCGGAGCAGGCCGAGGTTGCCCTCTTCGATGAGGTCCTGCAGCGCGAGCCCCTTGCCCGAGTAGCCGCGGGCGATGTTCACCACGAGGCGCAGGTTGGCGCGGACCATGCGGTCGCGGGCCGCAGAGTCGCCCTGCCCGATGGCGACGGCGAGCTCGCGCTCGTCGCGGGCAGTGAGCAGGGCGGTCTCGTTGATTTCGCGCAGGTAGGTTTCCAGCGGCGTCTGGACCGCGGAGGAACTCTTGCGCTTGCGAGTGGTGGAGGGCATCGTGGGTGGGGACCGTCGGGGGGG
>JANOIK010000497.1:0-3675 GCA_031407585.1 Planctomycetota bacterium
CCCCCCCCGTGGGCGGGCGGGGGGGGGTGGGCGGCGAAGCGGGTACACGCTTCCCCACCCCTCCCTGACCCTCCCCTTCAAGGGGAGGGGACCGGAAGGGGATAAGCAGAAGTGATCATGAAGATCCTCGTCGCAAATCTCGGTTCGACCAGCTTCAAGTTCCGCCTGTTCGACATGGACGACGAACGGCAGCTTGCCCGTGGGGGCGTCGAGCGGATCGGCGCCGAAGTGAGCGAGGGGTACGTCGAGATTGATGGCAAGCGAACGGAATTGAAGCTCGCGGCGCCGGACCACGGCGCCGCGATCGAAGCCTGTTTGACGAAGCTGACCGACCCCGGCGCGGGCTGCCTCGCGAGCGTCGCCGACGTGGCGGCGGTCGGGTTCAAGACGGTGCACGGCGGCCGCGTGAGCGGAGTGCAGTTGTTCAATCGCAACGTGATCGAAGCCATGACCGAGATGAACGCCATCTGCCCGGCCCACAACCCGCCGTACATCGCGGCGATGGGCCAGCTGCATGCGCGGCTGCCGGACATGCCGTTGGTCGCGGCGTTCGAGACCGGATTTCACGCGACGATCCCCGAGCGGCTGCGGCAATACGCCGTCCCGTATGAATGGGCCGAGCAGTTCCAACTTCAGCGCTGGGGCTTCCACGGCGCCAGCCACCGGTTCGTCGCCGAGCGGATGCGCGAACTCACCGGCAACGCCGACCTGCGGCTTATCACCTGCCACCTCGGCGGCTCGAGCAGCATTTGTGCGAGCCGCGGAGCGAAGAGCGTCGCCACGTCAATGGGCATGAGCCCGCAGACCGGCCTGCCGCAGAACAATCGCGTCGGCGATTTCGACGCCTATGCTCTGCCGATGCTGGCCGAGCGGATGGGCAAGAGCGTCGACGAGGTGCTAGCCGAGATGGCCAAGCGCGGCGGGCTGCTGGGACTCAGCGGCACGAGCGGCGACATCCGTGACCTGTACGAAGCCGCCGGCCGCGGCGACCAGCGCGCCAAGCTCGCCCTCGATGTCTTCACCAGCGCAATTCGTCACTACCTCGGCTCGTACATCGTTGAGCTCGGCGGCGTCGACGCGATCGCGTTCACCGCCGGCATCGGCGAGAACCGCCCCGAATTGCGCGCCGCCGTATGTTCCGGCTTAGAAGAGCTGGGCATCGCGGTCGACCTCGCTCGCAACGCCGCCGCCCGCGGCGAAGGCTCAGTACACTCCGCGTCCAGCCGCACGCAACTCTGGATCGTGCCGACCAATGAGGAGTTGATCGTCGCCCGCCAGGCGAAGCAGCTTCTGGAATCGATGAACTAAGCCAACGTACTCACCACTCACCTCTCACCTACTCACTCTTCGCCATGTTCCTCGCCAAAGTCACCGGCTCGCTCGTCGCTACTCAAAAGGTCGACGCCATGCGCGGCCAGAAGCTGCTCATCGTCGAGCCCTTCCGCCTCGACCCCGACACGCACAAGAAGCTGGTCACCACCGGCCGCTCGTTCGTCACGGTCGACACGCTCGGCGCCGGCGTGGGCGAGCTTGTGCTGATCACTCAAGGCTCCAGCGCCCGTTTCACGCCCGAGACCAAGGAGTTGCCGATCGACACGGTGATCATCGGCATCGTCGATCGCGTGGACGCCGGCGGGCATTGCGTGTTCGACAACGACAAAAGCTGATTGAGACGCACCTTTGACTCGCTTCGCACCCACCGCCGCCCGCCGCTTTGGCCACGCCTGGCCGCCGCCGCCGCTCGACCTGCACGGCGCTCGTCCTCGCCCGCACACCCACGCCACGCACAACAACTTTGCTATGACACTCGACGAAACACTCATTCGCAACGTCGTCCGGCAGGTGCTTTCGGAAGTCTCCGCGAAGCCGAGCCCCGCGCAACCGCAGCGAGCCGGGGCGTCCTCGCCCCCCGCGCCTTCGACGCAAAACAACTCGCCCGGCATGGCGATCCAACATTACGTCGGCAGCACCGCCAGCTCTTCGTTCGCCGGCCGCAACGGCGTCTTCACCAGCGTCGACGAAGCGGTTAAGGCCGCCCGCGAAGCGTTCGAACAGCTCTCGGAGCGCACGATCGAAGACCGCAAGCGCATCATCGACCACATCCGCCGCATCTCGATCGACCAGTGCGTCGAGCTCGGCACGATGGAGATGCACGAGACCAAGGTCGGCCGTCTCGCCCACAAGATCGAGAAGCTCAAGACGCTCGGCGAGCGCACGCCCGGCGTGGAATTCATCACGCAGCAGTGCTTCAGCGGCGATCACGGTCTTGCCGTCATCGAGCACGCCCCCTTCGGCGTCATCGGCGCGATCACGCCGATCACGCACTCGCTCCCCACGATCACCGGCAACGCGGTGAGCATGATCGCCGGCGGCAACTCGGTGGTCGTGAACCCGCATCCCGGCGGCAAGCGAATCGCCGCCGAGGGCGCCCGCCGCTTCAACCAGGCGATCTACCGCGACCTCGGGATCGACAACCTCATTTGCGTCATCGCCGAGCCGACGCTCGAGACTGCCAACGAGCTGTTCAAGCACCGCGGCATCGCCGCGATCTGCGTCACCGGCGGCCCCGCCGTCGCCCGCGCGGCGCTCAATAGCGGCAAGCGAGCCATCGTCGCCGGCCCCGGCAATCCGCCGGTCGTCGTCGATGAAACCGCCGACATCGACAAAGCCGCCCGCTGCATCATCCAGGGCGCCGCGTACGACAACAACCTGCTCTGCATCGCCGAGAAGGAAGTGTTTTGCGTCGCGTCGGTGTGCGATCAGCTCATGGCCGCGTTCGAACGGCACGGCGCCGTGCGGCTCAACGCTCAGGAGATCGCCCGGCTCACCGCGCAGGCCATCACCAGCGTCGGCGAGGGCGAGCACAAGCACGACGTCGCCCACAAAGACTTCATCGGCAAAGACGCAGCGTTTCTCGCCAAGGCCGCCGGCCGCGACGTGCCCGCGACGTGCGAGCTGCTCGTCGGCGAGGTCGACGAATCGAACCCGTTCGTCCCCGTCGAGCAGATGATGCCGTTCGTGCCCGTCGTGCGCGTGAAGAACGTCGACGAAGCGATCGCCAAGGCCAAACACTACGAGCACGGCTTCCGCCACACGGCGATCATCCACACGACCAACGTGAAGAACATGACCAAGATGGGCCGCGCCATGGACACGACGCTGTTCGTCAAGAACGGCCCGTCCATGGCGTCGCTCGGCCTCGGCGGTGAAGGCTACCTGTCGTTCTCAATCGCCACGCCCACGGGCGAAGGCGTGACCACGCCACTGACCTTCACCCGCGAGCGGCGATGCTCGCTCATCGACGACCTACACATCCTTGGAAAGGCATAAAAGAATTGGCCGCGGATGAACGCGGATCGAACGGATTTCCGCGGATCAAATTCGCAAGTGCTGTTTTAGATCCGCGCAAATCCGCCAAATCCGCGTTCATCCGCGTCCAATTCCCCCTCAGCAATGTTAACCGCCACTGTCATCGGCACCGCCACCGCCTCGGTCCGGCACGCATCGCTTGCGGGGTCGAAGCTGCTGGTGGTGCAGCCCTACCAAATCGACGGCGTGACGCCCGACGGCGAGCCGCAACTGGCCGTCGATCGGCTCGGCGCCGGCGTGGGCGATGCAGTGGTGATCACCAGCGACGGCAAATACGTCCGCGAGATTCTGAAGTGCGACAAAACG
>JANOIK010000531.1:0-10843 GCA_031407585.1 Planctomycetota bacterium
CCGGCGTGCATCGCAGCCAGCCGCGGGCGCGCTTCGACGTCGATCCGACCCAGCGGTCGCTCATCGACATCCTGACGCGCGGCTGCGAAGCGATCGATGGCTCGCTGCTCTGCGTCTTCGACCAGTTCGAGGAGTTTTTCCTCTACCACGGCCACGAGGAAGGCCCCGGGACCTTCGCGCACGAATTTGTGCGCGCCATGAGCAAGGAGAAACTCGGCGCGCATTTTCTCATCTCCATCCGCGAGGACGCCCTGGCGACGCTCGATGCCTTCAAAGGGCGCATCCCCGGGCTCTTTGACAACTACCTGCGGCTGGAGCACCTCGATCGCGCGTCGGCCGAATCCGCCATCCGCCTGCCGCTGGACAAGTACAACGCCCTGTTCGCGGAAACCAAGCCGGCGATCGGCGTCGAGGACGATCTCGTCATCGCCGTGCTCGACCAGGTTCAAACCGGAAAGACGCGCGTCGGCCTCGTGGGGCAAGGCGTCGTTCGAATCGAGGAGCGCTCGGACCAGCGGCCGCGCGTCGATGCGCCGTATCTGCAATTGGTAATGAAGCGCGTGTGGCACGAGGAGGCCAAGAGCGGCTCGACAGTATTGCGCTTCGATACTCTGGCCAAGCTGGGGAACGCGGCGCAGATCGTGCGCACCCACCTCGACCAGACGATGGGAAAGCTCTCGGCCGAGCAGCAGGGAATCGCGGCCCGCTTCTTCGATCGTCTGGTAACGCCCAGTGGCACGAAAATCGCGCTGACCGCCAAGGAGATGGCCCATTTCGCCGAGGTGCCGATCAAGAAAATCGAACCCATCCTGGAGGCGATCTACAGGGGTGACGTGCGAATCCTGCGTAGCATCGGCGCCTCGTTCGAGCAAAAGGATGAGCCGCGCTACGAGATTTTTCACGATGTGCTGGCGGCGTCGATGCTGGATTGGCAAGCGCGCTGCATTGCTCGGCTCCGTCGACGGCAGCGTGTGCGACGGGGCGTGGGCGTCGTCGCGCTGGCCGCGGCCCTCGCGTGGATCGCGTGGATTCCCTACGAACGGCTCAATCGCGCCGCCAAGCAACGGGCCCGGGCTTCAGAGCTTGTCGTCAGCGCCGTCAATCAGATCGAAGAGGGCACGCTCGCGTACTTCGCGATGGCGGAGAAAAACCTCAAGCTGGCGGCAGAACTTGACCCGGCCAATACCGATGTGAGCATCGGCCTGGCAACGCTTTACCAAGACCGGGGCGATGCAACGGCGGAGTCCGGCGACAACAAGGCAGCCGCGCTCGTGGACTTCGCGCTGAGCGAGCAAATCCTGTTGAAGGAGCCGCTCACGCCTCGGGCGATTAAACAGATTAAGGCATTGCAGAAGTCGCTTCAGTCGATGGCCGAACAACTCGCGGTCACGGACGAACCAACCGCGATCAAGCTCTACGAGAGCGGCGTGCGTTTGCTCGAACGTCTGGACGACGAAGCCGAACGCCATGTCAGGATGGCGGCGCTTGCGATGTCGGAAAAGAGGGTGGGAGACTCCATCGGTCGGCCTCAGCTTGAAGCGGCTGTTGAACTGCCATTAAGACCCTGGGAACGGAGAGCGTCGGAACCTCGCACCGGAGAGGACTCCCAACCAACGATCGCTCCCGACGAGCTCGCAAGCGAAGAGTCGCGGGTGCAAGAGCGCGTTCTCGCGTGGTTTGAACGGGCGCGCGGACATCTCGAGCCGTTGCCGCAAGAGGTTTCCAAAGTCCACGACGCACGTGCCGAGCTGGCCACCGCGTATCGAGACCTGGATCCAACGCACGGCGACGAAAAGTTCCTCGAGATGGCCCTCGCAATCGCGCCAAGCAGCTCCGCGAGCGACGCCGATTTCATCCTGGGCCTCGGCAAGATTGCGAGCGAGCTGGGAAAGGGCGAGTTCGCCAAAGAATGCTTCGACCGCGGCGCTGTGATTTACAGCGGCCTCATTGATGACGCTACGGAGCCCGAGGAGGCCCGACGACAGCTCACCAACTATTACCGGGGTCTCGCGACGTTTTTCGAATCGTTCAAAGACGTTCGTACGGCAGGCAAGTATTACCACAAGGAAGTTGACAGCAACCTCGCGTGGGTGCGCAGCGACGCCGAGAGCCGATATGCAAAGATCACGCTGGGGTGGTCCTACATGGCGATGGCCCTGAATGTCGTGCAAGTAAGCGGGTTGCAAGCGGCCCAACCCTGGTACGAAAAACTCCACGAGTTGTTGGAAACCGAACTTGCCGACGGAGAGGACGCTTGGGAGGGCCAGACGCTCGATCGCATTGTGCTCTACGAATTTCTGGCGAAGAACTCGGCCAAGACGTTCAAAGAACGCGAGCCCTATCTGCGCCGCATTCTTGAGATTCGAGTCAACGCCGCTGCCAATCCGAAAAGCGTGATCGTCGCAGGCGCCTACGCCAGTTTGGGTTCGTGCGCCGCCGATGCCTCGCACCCTCAACAAGCCTTTGGGTACTTCCAATCGGAACTCTCCCTCCGACGCGCCATCGCCGAAGGGACACCGCCCGACGACGACCCCCACCGGCGCCTGGTGACAACATACGAGTGGCTGGCCGACGTTTGTCGGGACATCGGCAGATCGGCCGACGCCGCCGAATTTGGACGCCAATGCGTCGAAGTGGCATTGGCCTACTCGATCGCGCTCAACGACGATGACGGTGACACCTTCCGGGAGGCCCTTTATTGGTCGGCGCTCGCGAGTTACCAGGCGGGAGATATTGGCGGAACATCGACCCAACTGCAAAAGTACTACGAGTTGATGAGCGAAGATGAAGAGACGTTAAGTACGATGCCCTCCGCGCACGGGTCCATGCGCTGGTTTTTTCATGCCGTCGGGCGAATCGATGAGGCTCTCGAACACGCTCGCAATGAACTGTCGCTCCGCGAGCTAATCGCCAATCTTGGCGAGGGCGCAATCGATTTCCAACGGGACTTGGGAGATGCCCACGAGAATCTCGGCAGCATCTTGGTAGCCAGCGGAGCCCTCGAAGAATCGCTGGCGGAATACCAAGCCGCCTATCAAATTGCCATTGCCGAAAACGATGCGGACGCGCCGGAAGCCAGGCAACGCCTCGCAGGTTTGTTGGAAAGCCTCGCGACGGCCGAGCTCGACGTCGGCAAGCTCGCAGGCGTGCGTGAGAAGTTGGACCAAGCGATCGTGATGAGGACCCAGCTAGCGTCGGACCCCGACGACGTCAGTGCGATCAAGGCCCGTATCTCGGCCATCGACAGCGCCGCGTGGGCAAGCTTCGCGTTAGGGCGCGTTGAGGACGCGAGGGCGCACTACCGCGAATCGTTGGCGCTCGAAGAAAAGCTTGCCGCCGATCAACCGGCCAACGCGTGGTTTGCCCGCCAGCGAATTGCTACTTCCTACGAGAACCTCGCGCGCATCGCGGCGGATTGCGGTGACGCCGCGGACGCGTGGGAGCAGTGCGAAAAATCGCTGCGATTGCGGCAGGCGTTCGGCGAGGCCGACCGCTCCAACGCCGACGCCAAGCGATCGTTGCGAGTGTTGCATAACTTGCGCGGCGACTTGCTGCGAGACGAAGGCCGAAGCGAACTGGCATTGAAATGCTACGAGGACGCACACGCCATCAGTCTGGAGTTGGACAGTTTGGCACACGACGGAACGAGGGAAATCCTCAGCCCGAGGGAACGGGCCAACCTGGCCTACGACATGAGTCGCTACGGACGGCTCGAACTCGACCGCGGCGATTTCGAAGCCGCCCTCAAGTGGTTTGATCTCGGCGTCGGAATTCTCGACTTCCTGGATTCGAAAAAGCTCTTGCAAACCCAATCGTCGCGCGACTCTCAGGCGCACCTACGGCAGTTGGTGAAACTTTGCGACTTCGGTCCGACTTTGATGACCGATATGGAATCCGTCATTCCCAAGCTGAACTCGATGCCTGAACTGCAGCGCGAGGCGCTCGTTGTGCGAGCGGCCGTCATGGCGCGGAAAGTCGAGCTGGACGAGACACAACGATCCATCGACAGCCTGCGAAAGCTCGGCCCGGCATCGCCTGCAGTGTTGTACGACTTAGCGCGGGCCTACGCCGCGTGCGGTCGGGCCATTCAGAAGGGCCGCAAGCTGGACGACCTTCCCGCCGAATCGCGGCAGAAGCGGGATGAGTTCATCGCGGCCGGCGTCGAGGCGCTCTCGCAGGCGCTGGCGGGCGGATTCGCCGATGTTCCTAAGATGCTTTTCGACGACGACCTCGAAATCCTCCGCCAAGAGCCCGGCTACGCGGCGATGATCGAGCGTCTTATCGCTGCGAATCCGGAGTAGCGCCAGAGCGTGGCCGGCGCCTTCTCTGGCGAAACAGCAGTCCGAGTCGGCCATTTTTCGACTCAGAGGTCAAGTATCCGGCGAAATGGGCATGCGAATTGCAGGAGATTTCTGCCGTTCGCCTTCCAGCCTCATCGCTCCCGCGGAGACCTTGCCATGATTTCATTGCCCACGATTCTTCTGATTGTGCTGATCCTTCTCCTGATCGGCGCCCTGCCCACCTGGGGCCATAGCCGAAATTGGGGTTACGCCCCCAGTGGCGGCGTCGGGCTCATCGTGGTGATACTCTTGATTTTCCTGTTGATGGGCAGAATCTAAACCGACTTCTCGAGGCTTCAAGTCGAACCAGTAAGCGACGAGCCCTCTATTCGCCGAACGGGTCGGCCACCGGCGGGTTCGCCGGCGCGGCGGTATTCGCTTCATTCGGGTCGGCCGGTGCTTCCAGGCGCACCAGCAGATAGTTCTCCGTTCGCGCTGTGCCGTAATGAACCAGGAGCGGAACTTCGTCCTGGGTCAGGTTGTATAGCCCCGTCTCAGAGATCACATCCTGGTTGTCGCCAATTCGGAACGCGACCCGCTGCGTCTGCTTGTCAACCTGGCCCTCGATCGGCTCCGTCGCTTCCGTGACCTTGTTGTACATCGTCCCGCTCACCACGCCTTGCTTGTCGACGGCAAGCTGCATGACGTGCGTCGGGTTGGTCTCCTTCTCGTTCGTCGACACGGCGAAAGTGCCCAGCGGCATCCACTCGGCCTCGGCGGCCTGCTCCTCGGTCGCCGGAGGCGCCACTGTCGCTAGCGCCGCGGCGCTTTGTGCAAACTCGTCGGCGGACGCCACTTGCTGCCCTCCGATGTACACCGAGTCGTCCTGGTACACGACATTGCCGCCGCTGCTGTAGTCGTAGTACACCGGCTCCGACCAGACCTCCTGCGGCGCATCATCCCACGCGAACCAACTTGTCAGAGAGCCCCATGCAGGGATCGCCCACCAATAGCTCGCGGGGTAATTGTTGAACCGCCACCCGTAGTGCCAGCCGGGCCACGTGTGCATGTGATTGTTGAACCAGTTGCCGTCGAACCAGTTGTTGTTCCAGTGGTCGTAGTGCCAGTTGTTGCGAACGCTGCCACCCCATGTGCTCCAGCGGTCGGAACCGGGCCTCGTCCACGGCTGTTGCCCCGGCCGCGTGATGGCCTTTGACCAGCGGTTGTTGATGTTGTTGATCGTGTTGTTGTTGATATTCACCCAGTTCGGCCGCTGGTGAATGCCATTGTCGATGCCGCCGGCCCATCCGCCGGGGCGACCGTTGCCCGGGCGCCACTGTGTTCCGGCGCCTCCGCCCCCCGGGCGCACACCGCCGCCGCCGGGCCATTGTGTTCCCCCGCCACCGCCGCCGGGTCGAACGCCGCCACCGGCATTGCCCCCGCCGGGGAATTGAGTTCCTCCGCCACCGGCGCCAGGGCGTGTGTCTGGAAGAGTCGTCGCGCCGCCGGGCCATTGAGTTCCACTCCCACCGGCGCCGGGACGAATGCCGCTCTGCATGCCGAGGAAGTCGCCGAGATCACCCGCGCTAGGGCGACCGCCGCCGCCACCTGCGCCCGGCCGCGCGCCGCCGCCGCTGGGGCCAAGGATCGAAGGACGCTGAATGCCGCCTCCGCCACCGCCGAGGCTCGGCAAGCTTCCGCCGCTCGGGCGAGCGCCGCCGCCGGCGCCTGGCAGGCCCCCGCCCGCCGCGCCGCCTCCACCGAGGATTGCGGGCCGCTGCACGGGTCGCGCGCCGCCCCCAGGTCCGAGCCCGCCCCCGCCGCCGGGAAAACCTCCGCCTCCGCCCGGTCGCGGGCTGATGGCAGGGCGCCCGCCGCCTCCACCGCCGTAGCCCCTCCCGCCGCCGTAATTTGGACGCCCGCCGCCTCCGCCGCCAAAACCGCCCCCCATGCCGCCGCCACCCCCGCGCATTCCACCGCCGCCGCCACCACGTCCGCCCCCGCCGCCAAAGCCGCCGCGCGAGTGAACGTCGCCGCCGCTAATCAGCACTCCAAACGCCAACGCGACCGCAAAAAATGTTCGTGAGCTCATGGCGCCACCTCGCCCGCTGGAGCCGCCGCGTCGCCCGTCGTCGCGGAAGCGTCGGCTTCGACGCGAACCATCGTCAACGGCTCGCTTGCCGGTTCCAGCGAGCCGTCGACTTCCTTGCCCACGGTTTGCACCGTCGCGGTGTTCGCGTCGACCGTTTTGATGACTTGCGTGGCGGACGCGGCGCTGCCGCCCGCCGTGGTCTGTGAAGTGCGCACCAGCCACTCGTCGCCGCTCTTACTCCACACGCCGTCGCCAAACGATCCGTCCGAGTTGAACGTCCACGATCGAATTTCCTGTGCCCGCGGATCCCAGCCGATGACTTGCGTGCCGGAGAATGGCTCCTCCCCGTCGCGCTCGAGGGAGTAGGAGCGGACGAGGAACGCCTCGCTCGGCGACCACGCGACGGTCGTGTTCACTTGATTGCCGTCGCCCGCGTCCCGCCACTGGCCGACCATCCAGGCGAGCGATTCCAGAGCCTGCCGCGGCGTTTGCGGCAGCGGCAGGGGCGACTCGTGCACCGAGTCGATCAGCCACGCGCCGTCGCGCTTCACGAATACCGCGGAAAAGGACGATGCCTCGGCTTCGGCGCCGGGCTCGGCGGTGATCGACGTGCCGTCGACGAGCGCCACGTCGGCGCCCACCATGCGAACGCCTTCGATCTCGCCGTGCAGCGCGATTTGAGGCGACGCGACGAACAACGCTGCAAAGTCGGCGGCCAGCGCCGCGCGCCCCTCGGTGCGGCTGCCGCTACCTTTGTCGACAAAAATGCCGTCCGCAGACCACAACGCCGCGACCTTTGCCGCATCATGGCCGTTGAACGCGGCCACGTACTGCCGCAGCGCCTCGGCGAGTCCGGACGACTCGGCCGCAGACGCGGGGGCCGAGGCCGCCGCCGGAGTTGCCTGCTGCGCGAGCGATGCCTGCGCAACTGTGAGCGAGAGTAGTAAACCGACGGCAAGACGAGTCATGGTGACGGTCCCCCCAGGCGAACGAAATAGGAGCGGCGCACTCAGAATGGGCGCGTCGAGCGTGTCGCGTCAAGCGATTTCGCCGAAATGTGTGACACGTGGCAGAGGAGTCGGCCTTAGCCAGTAGCACTCTGGGAGTTTTTAGATCGGACCAGGATTCCCGGCGGTGTTGAAAGAATTAGTGGACTACGGCGTCGCCTGCGGATACGTTAAACACGCTCTTCTGCATCGTCCGTCATCTTGTCCTGCCGACCGAGTGAACGCTGGCTGCGTCGGCGGCAGGTTTCTTAACTCCAGCCGGCACAGCGAGGGTGATCTCATGAAATTGATTCGCATCGTGACTTTACTTGCCGCCTTGGCGGCCGTGGGGAGCGGCGCGCTGCTGGCCCACGCCGCAAACGTCGACATCAGCATGAATGTCTTCCCCACGATTGCGGGGAGTCCAAACACCGGCGGCACTTGGACGTTGGTCGCGAAGACCGATTCGCCGCACGGCATTGCCGCCATCTCGTTCTGGCTGTTGCGGATCAGTACGGTTGGGATAGTCGCAGAGTCAGATATTGGCCAGGATGGCAATCCATACTTTGGCACGTTCGGCGGCATCTACAATTTGGTCTATTTTCAGAACCCGACATTACCTGCATCGGTCGTTCTGGGCGTCGGAACGCCTGCGAAGAGCGATGGGCCCGATCCTCTCGGAAATCCTCTGTGGGACGGGGCAACGCGCCTGATTTCGGGATCATACCCGTCGCTCATTCCCGCGTTTTCGACGACGCCCGGGAACATAACGGGCGCCAATACGCTTCCATCGTCCGCGCCGCCCTATAACGGCTCACTAGCGGCGACGGTCTCGACAGTGGTTCGGGTGATTCCCGAGCCGGGGAGCTTGGCACTCACGTTGACATGCGCGTTGGGAATCATCAACGCGCGTCGCCGTCCGAAGTGAAATTAAACTTGCGGGGCGTCAGGCGAAACCTGACGCCCCGCGGTCTTTCATACTCCTACTGTGGCGCCGATTCGCGCCCCTGGCGCAGCGTGCGCCGAATTCGCTCGAGTCGCTCGGCCAACTCCGCCTCGAATCCGCGATTCACGGGGCGGTAGTACTCGCGCTCGACGCCCAGGTAGTCTTGCGATGCCACGCCTCCTTCGGCGTCGTGGGCGTACTCGTAGCCCACGCCATGGCCCAACCGCTCCGCCCCGGCGTAATGGCCGTCCTGCAAGTGCACCGGCACGGGCAGCAGTCGGCCCTCGCGCACATCGGCTCGCGCTTCGCCGATGGCGACGGTCGCGGCGTTCGACTTGGGAGCGCACGCCAGATACGTCACGCACTGCGCGAGCGTGAGCTGGCACTCCGGTAGCCCCACAAACTCGCACGCCTAATCGTGGCGACGGCCAGCGGCAACGCATGCGGATCGGCGTTGCCCACGTCCTCGCTCGCGAGAATCACCAGCCGTCGCGTGAGAAACCGCACATCCTCGCCGCCTTCCAGCATGCGGGCAAGCCAATAAAGCCCCGCGTCGGGATCGCTGCCGCGAATGCTCTTGATGAGCGCGCTGATCGAGTCGTAGTGCGCGTCGCCGGTGGGGTCGTACTGAATCGCCTTGCGCTGATCGCTCTCGGCCGCCAGCTCGCGGGTGAAGCGAATCGGCCGCTCGTCGGTCGACAGCACGCCTACCTCCAGCGCCGAGAGGGCGCGTCGAGCATCGCCGTCGCATGTCACCGCGAGAAACTGCAGAGCGTCGTCGTCCGCTTGAATCGGCAGCGTGCCGAACCCGCGCTCCGTGTCGGCAATGGCTCGCCGCAGCAGCGCGGTGACGTCCTCGACCTCGAGTGGCTGAAACTCGAACACCCGCGCCCGGCTCACCAGCGCGTCGTTCACCGCAAAGAACGGGTTCGATGTCGTCGCCCCCACCAGCACGACCGTACCATCCTCGACATCGGGGAGCAGGGCGTCTTGCTGCGCCTTGTTGAAGCGGTGAATCTCGTCGATGAACAGCAGCGTGCGCGTGCCGTCGGCTTCGAGTGCCTCGCGGGCCTCGGCGAGCACATCCCGCACGTCTTTCACGCCGCTGGTCACCGCGTTGAGCTGCCGAAACCGCGCGGACGTCTCGCGCGCCAGCAGGTGGGCCAGCGCCGTTTTGCCCGACCCCGGCGGGCCGTAGAAGATGACGGCGGTGAGCCGATCTGCCTTAATGAGCCGCCGCAGCAGCTTTCCTTCGCCGAGAAAATGCCGCTGGCCGACAAACTCATCGAGCGACCGCGGGCGCATGCGGCTGGCCAGCGGCTCGGCCTTCCGGCGATTTTGTGCTTCTTGTTCGGCGAAGAGGGACATAGGCGAATTCTAGGGGCGGTGACGCACGGCGTCACCTTGTTCTGGCAGAGCGACGCAGAACACGCCGCCGCGCACCGCCGACGCACTCGCCCGACACATCCCTCACATCCGGAACGCCTTTTGCCCCCGGCCTTACCGGTAATGACGGCAAACTTTTCCCGACTGAAGCAGCTTGGCAGGCCGCGTCGATGCCCGACAATGAAGCGAACCCCGCCTACAAACCCAGCGATTGGCGCCCCGTGCGGCGCTCCCCACCCTTCGCGGCGACGCTTTCCTCCCCCACGCAGCTCGCCATGAAACATTTCGACGTCATCGTGATCGGCACCGGTCCCGCCGGCCAGAAGGGCGCCATCCAGGCCGCCAAGCTTGGCAAACGCGTCGCCATCATCGAGAAAAATCAGGTCCTCGGCGGCGCCCAAATTAACACGGGCACCATCCCCTCGAAGGCCCTACGCGAGGCCGCGCTCCACCTCACTGGCGCAAACTCCCGCGGGCTGTTCGGCAGCGCCTCGCACGTAAAAAAACACATCACGGTCGCCGATCTCACCGCGATTTCGCAGCAGGTCATCCGCCACGAGTGGGACGTCATTCGCAGCCAGTTCGAGCGCAATAACGTCGAGCTAATCTGGGGCCGGGCCGAATTCGAGGGTCCGAACGAGGTGCGCGTCACCAACGCCACCGGCGCCGAGGTGATCTCGGCCGACAAGTTTCTGATCGCCGTCGGCACCAAGCCCGCCCGGCCGGCCCACGTGCCGTTCAACGAGCACACGATTCTTACCAGCGACGAAATTCTGAACCTCAACACGCTGCCGAAAACCATGATCGTCGTGGGCGGCGGCGTGATCGGCGCCGAGTACGCCTGCATCATGGCGACGCTCGGCGTGCGGGTGACGCTCGTCGAAGGCCGGCACCGCATCCTGCCGTTTCTCGACCAGGAAATCGGCGACGCCTTCCACTACTTCATGCGGCAAAGCGGCATCACGCTGCGGCTCGGCGAAAAGGTCGCCGCGATTGAAGAGATCGAGTTCCAAAACGGCGTCTTCCACCGACTCGTGCAGGCCAAGCTCGAATCGGGCAAGACGCTCCGTGCGGAGACGCTACTCTACGCCGTCGGTCGGCAAGGCGTGTGCGGCTCGCTCGGGCTCGACAAGGTGGGCATCCACTTCGACGA
>JANOIK010000626.1:0-1676 GCA_031407585.1 Planctomycetota bacterium
CTGCACGACAAATCTCGTGCGGCACGTCAATCGAATCTCGCCCAACCGCTTGGCATACGACTATCGGGTGCTGCTCCCCGGCTACAGCGACAAGATGGCATTTGACGAAGGGCTGATCGAACCCCGCGGGACGTTCGAGGAGACGAAGATCGCCGCGTACCTCAACGCCCGAGCGATCGCGGCCGCGGGACGGCCCGACTTCTCGAAAGTCATTCGCCGCTAGGGCGAGGTGCTCTCAATCGCTCCCATTGATCCGCGGAACTCGCTCCGCGCGCCGCTAGCTTGCTGAGGAATGCTATTCTTCAGGTAGCTCCGCCGCCGGCAATCAGCCGAGCGCGCCACGCACCCACGCTGCTTCCCCTGGTGACGACCATGACCGCACGACCAACCCCGCCGCTGATGTCCCTAATCTTGTTGACCGCACTTAGCGGCTGCGGGAACCTCGGTGACTCGCCCCTCTATCGAACGCCGCTACCGAACGGCTTCGAGCAGTGGTCCAACGGTTACGATTTTGGGATGATCGTCCGGCCCAGGGGTAAATCTGGCGATGTCATTGCGCCGTTGGGTGACGGCCCCCACGGTCGCGACCGTTACTGCAACGAATTCGGCTGGGCCGGCGACTTGGTCGTCGGCACGCTGATCGAGTATGCCGACAAGGCGTTCGTCGATCCGCCGCTCTCAAAGGAGTATCTCCTTTTCGACACGGCCAGCGGTGACGTCGTGTACTTCAAAACACGCGCCGAGGTCGTCGACGCCTGGAAGGCCAAGACCTCGGCTGCGTTGCCAACGCTTACGGCACGTCACCACAACACGGTAGTCTCGGACCCATAACGGCCGGCCTCTCCTCACTCCCCGATCACCTTCGCCAGCACTCGTTTCCGCCGCCGGCCGTCCGGATTTCTCCCAAGTAAACCGCCGCGAGGGCGAATACCCCCGTACACGAAGCTGCCAGCTTCGTCGATGCGCGTTCCGCGAGCGCAGCTCACCTTGCTTGCAGCCTATGGCCCACCTTTCGATAATAGACTCATGCCTAATCCCATCTCCCCGCGACGCCGAGCCCTGCACAAAGTCGGCCTAATCATTGCGGGCCTCGGCGTGCTGAGCTTTCTCTCGGTGTTTGTCACGGCCGCATTTGGCATCGGCAGCGAAGACACGGCGCCGCAACGGGCCGTCGGGGGCTTCCTCATGATCATCGCGGGCGGCGCCATGAGCCTATTCGCCATGAGCGGGCCCGCGGGCATGGGACTTGTGCTCGATCCCGAGCGCGCCCGTAAAGATCTTGAGCCTTGGGCGCGCCTGAGCGGCGGACTCAAGAAGGACGAACTCGACGAGATGGGAATCAACATCCCCCATATCGTCGAGTCGCTCGCCGGTCGCACGACTTCCACGGGCGAATCGTTTGAACAGCGGCTCCGCGGCCT
Organism: Planctomycetota bacterium; assembly: GCA_031407585.1. Lineage (GTDB taxonomy): Bacteria > Planctomycetota > Planctomycetia > Pirellulales > Lacipirellulaceae > Lacipirellula. The sequence continues at coordinate 1,422 of JANOIK010000626.1, forward strand.
GCACGCTCTCTACAAAGACGGCATCTTGAGCGAGGCGGAGTATCAACGAGAGAAGCAGGAGTTGCTGGACCAAGCGTGACCGGCGACGCTCTCCAAGAGTCGGTCGCACCACGTCTCGATTCGGTTAATTGGCCCTTTGCTCCGGCGCTCTCTCACTCCCCAATCACCTTGACCAGCACGCGCTTCCGCCGGCCGCCGTCGAACTCGTAGTAAAAAATGTGCTCCCACGGCCCAAGGTGCAGCTTTCCGTCGGTG
>JANOIK010000627.1:0-2994 GCA_031407585.1 Planctomycetota bacterium
TTGCGGATGGACGCCAATGTGCTCGAGGGCGTCATCGAGGCCAAAGTCCCGCACTACTTTTACGCCTCGAGCGCCCACGTCTACCCGATCGAACTGCAGATGCAGATCGAGGCGCCGCTCATCCGCGAGGACCAGGCCTACCCCGCCAACCCCACGCTGACCTACGGCTGGGCCAAGCTCATGGGCGAGCAGGCGATCGCCGCGGCGCTCATCGAGGGGCACAAGTTCCGCACCGCGATCGCCCGCATCGTCGGCGCCTACGGCCCGGGGCAGGACTACGCGCTCGCGACCGGTTCGGTCATCCCCGTCTTCTGTCACCGGGCGGTGAAGTTTCCGGAGCTCGCCCCGTTCCGCGTGCTCGGCACGGGGCAGGAGACGCGCACCTACTGTTACGTCGACGACGTCGTGCGGGCGATTCTCACGAGCGTCGAAAAGCTGGAGTCGGCCGAGCAGGTGGGGCCGTACAATTTGGGCACGGCAGACCTGGTGTCGATCAGCCAAATCGCGGACCTGATCATCGAGATCTCGGGCAAGCCGATCGAGATTCACTACGAGAAGTCCCACCCCACGAAAATCTGGGGGCAGGCGCCCGACATCACGCTCGCGGCCAAGCTGCTCGACGGTTGGAAGCCGCGGGTGGAGCTTCGCGACGGCCTCAAGATTTGCTATCAGGATGTGAAGTCGCGTCTGGCACGCGCTGGGGCGTAGAATCCACGGATGAACGCAAAAACTGCTCTCGTGGCCGGCGGCGGCGGATTCATTGGCGGCCATCTCGCGGCGCGTTTGCTTGCCGAAGGCTTCGCCGTGCGGGTCGTCGACCGCAAGCCACCGGAGCAGTGGTTTCAGCGGTTCGACGGGGCCGAGAACATCGTCGCCGACCTTACGTTTCGCGACGCCTGCCAGGCCGCGTGCGACGGCGTCGCACACGTCTACAACCTCGCGTCCGACATGGGCGGCATGGGGTTCCTCGAGAGCAACAAGGGCCTGTGCATGCTCTCGGTGCTGTGCGACACGCACCTGCTGCAGGCGGCCCTCGACCAGGGGTGCGAGCGGCTGTTCTACGCCTCGAGCGCGAGCGTGTATCACTCGACCGAAGCCGCGGCGGCCGATGTGCAGGCCTTCAAGGAGAGCGACGCCTATCCGGCCGATCCGCTCGATGGCTACGGCTGGGAGAAACTGTTCACCGAGCGCATGTGCCGCCATTTCCGCGAGGACTTCGGACTCGCCACCCGCGTCGCGAGGTTCCACAACATCTACGGCCCGTACGGCTCGTGGGACGACGGCCGGGAGAAGGCGCCTGCGGCGATGATTCGCAAGGCGATCCATGCCCGCGAGACGGGCGACCATTCGATCGAAATCTGGGGCGACGGCACGCAGACGCGCAGCTTCACCTACGTCGACGACTGCGTGACCGGCATCCGCAAGCTCATGGAGAGCGAGGTCGTCGAGCCCACCAACGTCGGCTCGAGCGAGCTGGTGACGATCAACGGCCTGGTCGACGTCGTGGAAGACCTCGCGGGCCTTCGGCTCGAGCGGCGTTACAACCTCTCGGCGCCGCGGGGCATCAACGGGCGGAACAGCGACAACACGCTCATTCAGGAGCGGCTCGCGTGGGAGCCGAGGATTCCGCTGCGCGCGGGGATGGCCGCGACGTATGAGTGGATTTACGACGAATACCGCAAGGCGCACGCTAAGCCGCAAGCGGGTGGGATGCGGTCGTAGGTCGCCTCATTCCGCGACCGCCGCAGCGTCGTTGACGAGCGTCGCTTGCCACTCTTGCACGATGCGCAGCGCCTCGTCCGGCGTGAGTTCGTCGAGGTCGAGCGCACGGATGGTTTCTAACAGCGGATGCTCAGGAGACTCAAAGAGCGAGAGTTGCAGGCGGCCGTTGCGCGTAGGGCGACGGTGTGGGCCGGAGGGTTGTTTTTTGGGTTGCGGCGCGAACGCGCTCCGCTCCGCGGACTCCGCGTCGCGGCTAAACATCGTGGTGCGATTGCCACTTTCGAGATCGGCAAGGACTTCGGCGGCGCGTTCGTTGACTTCGCGGGGGACGCCGGCGATTTGGGCGACGTGGATGCCGTAGCTTTTGTCGGCGGCGCCCGCGACGATTTGGTGGAGGAACACAATCGTGTCCTGCCACTCGCGTACCGCGACGTTCAGGTTCGCCACTCCGGAGAGGCGCTCGGCGAGGTCGGTCAGTTCGTGGTAGTGCGTGGCGAAGAGCGTGCGGCAGCCGATGCGGTCGTGCAGGTGTTCGACCACGGCCCAGGCGAGAGACAACCCGTCGTAGGTGCTCGTGCCGCGGCCGATTTCGTCGAGAATCACGAGGCTACGGGGCGTCGCCGTGTTGAGGATGCGGGCTGTCTCGGTCATCTCGACCATGAACGTGCTGCGGCCGCGGGCCAAGTCATCGCTGGCGCCGACGCGGGCGAAGATGCGGTCGGCGACGCCGATGGTGGCGCTCTTGGCCGGCACGAAGCTGCCGACTTGGGCCATGAGAGTCAGCAGAGCCGTTTGGCGGATGTAGGTGCTTTTGCCGGCCATGTTGGGGCCGGTGATGAGAAGAATTGCGGATTGCGAATTGCGGATTGCGGATTGGGGGGAATCTTCTCTTGAATCCGCAATCCGCAAACCGCAATCCGAAATCCCCGCGCAGCGCGTGTCGTTCGGCGTGAACGTTCCCGCGGCTTCGGTCGCGTCGAGCACCGGGTGGCGGCCGGCGATGATGTCGAGGACTGGCTCCGCAACGATCGTTGGCCGCACGTAGTTGCGGGAGCGGGCGAGGTCGGCGAGGCCCGCGAGGACGTCGACTTCGGCGAGGGCGAGGGCCGTTCCCTGGATGCGCCTTGCCGCGGCGGCAACCGTTTCGCGCAGCTCGATGAACAGGTCGTACTCGATGTCTTTGGACTTCTCTTCGGCGGCGAGCACGTGTTCTTCGTGCTCCTTGAGCTCCGGGGTGATGTACCGCTCGGCGTTTTTCAGCGTTTGCTTGCG
>JANOIK010000632.1:0-2414 GCA_031407585.1 Planctomycetota bacterium
GCTCTGCGATGCTCGGCAACGAGTGGGGATACTTATGATCCAGGTGAGACAACTCATTTGCATCTCAATGTTGACTTCCGTCGGCTTTGCTGCACCAGCCATGTCGGCGGATCTCGGCGGCAGCATCAAGGATGTTCCGGCCCCGTATGCCGAGGTTGCGTCGCCGCGACAATGGACGTTCAAATTCACGACCTACACGTGGCTCCCCTGGGTGACGGGTGACGTCACAGTGAAGGGTCGGCCGCTCAGCGTCGAAGCCTCTCCCGACGACATTGTCGGCTCGCTCGACTGGTCGGGTATTCCTGCCTGGATGAGCTACTTTGAGGCGCGCAACGGTCGGCTCGGTCTGTTTAACGACATCGCCTACTCGAAGCTCGCCGGTTCGGCGTCGTTCGCAAAGATGAATACAAGTCGCGGGAAACCTACGCCCAGGTGATCCGGGATTTTGGTGAAGTCCGGCCCTTCATCAATATCGTCGACGCCGAGGCACGGCACGCTAATGCGCTGCTGGGCGTGTTTCAGAAATATGGCTTATCCCCGCACGCCAATCGTTGGGCGACGCAGGCACCCCGTTTCGTCAGCGTTCAAGAAGCTTGCGCCGCCTGCGTGGAGGGCGAAATCCAGAACGTGGCGATCTACGATCGGGCTCTGAAAAGCACTCAGCGACCGGATATTCTCGCCGTGTATACGGCGCTGCGATCGGCCTCGCAGGATCGGCACCTTCCCGCCTTCCAGCGTTGCGTGCAACGCTCTTCCGAGCGAGGCCGGTGAGCGTGCGTCACATGTGCGTCGCACAGATTCAGATTAGTGCGGAGCATGACGCACTCGGGCTGCGTGGCTCGCTGGGCGTAAAGTGTTTCCCGCCGTGTGATTTGACGTGACGGCGCCCAGAGGGCTCGATGAGCAGATTGCACGTGGACGCCGAGAGCCACAACGTCGACCGCATCGGATGGCTGCGCGCGGCCGTACTCGGCGCCAACGACGGCATCGTCTCGACGGCAAGCCTGATCGTCGGCGTTGCCGCCGCGTCTGCTAGGCCGAATGAAATTTTGTTGACGGGCGTGGCAGGGCTTGTCGCGGGCGCAATGTCGATGGCAGCCGGTGAGTATGTGTCGGTCAGCTCTCAGTCCGATACAGAGAATGCCGACCTCGCACGTGAGACCAAGGAACTCGCGAATTCGCCGGAATTAGAGCGCGAGGAACTAGCCCAGATCTATGTGAAACGTGGCGTCGATCACGACCTCGCCGTCAAGGTCGCAGATCAACTCATGGCAAAGGACCCATTGGGCGCGCACGCTCGCGACGAACTTGGAATTTCCGAAATCAGCACGGCCCGTCCTGTGCAAGCTGCCCTGACTTCAGCGGCGACATTCGCGGTCGGCGCGGCGATGCCCTTGGCCATGGTTCTCGTCGCCCCTGTCGACAAGCTGGTGCTCGTCGTCACCATCGCCTCGCTGGGTTTTCTCGCGCTATTGGGTGCCGTCGGCGCCAAGGCCGGAGGCGCGGATATCATGAAAGCGACGGCTCGCGTCACGTTCTGGGGAGCGCAGTCCACCGCCGATCGCGGCTTGGCGGGCCGGGTTCATCTTATTGCCGGCTTGGAGCACGTTGCCCATCACGACCGTGCCGACATCTTTGCCTTCGACCTTTGCCCGTTCGAGGCAGGCCTTGATGGCGCTGGCCCCGAGTTCCACGGCCGGAGTGTCTTTGAGCGTGCCGTTATAGGTTCCAATCGCGGTGCGCACGGCCGAGCAGATAACGATCTCTGTTTTCGACATCGGGGAACACTCCTCATCAACTCACGCCTACTGGATACTGCCTTGCGAGCCCAGCCACCTTGGCCTGGATCAACCGGGGCGGTTGGCGGAGTGAGAACGCCACAGGAGATGCCCGCGCCTGGCTCGTCGACGTGCTCGCCCGCATCGCCGATCACCCGCACGAAGAACGTCGCCGGCGAGTTGGTGCAGAAGGTCATTGAGATCCGGCATCCCCTCGATGAAATGATTGGCCGGGGACGGAAACCCTGCGGGCACGCGCGCATCAAACAGCGGTAGGGCGACTTTCGTGCCTGTGGATGCCTTACATACCCTCGCCACCGTTCCATTCCCCCGATTTGCCTGTGTGTGCAGCTTGGAACTACCGCGGAACGCGGTCACCCCGTCGTGTCCACATCAAGTGTCAGCCCCGGCGCACAATGCTACCGATCAGAGTAATCACGGCCAGAACGATGAAGACCCAGAACAGGAGCCGGGCGCCCTCCATGGCAACGCCAGCCACGCCACCAAATCCTATTGCCGCCGCCACCAGGGCGACGATGACGAAGACGACCGCGTAGTGCAATAGACCGTAGTTACCCATAACCGACCTCACGAGCCTTCTTGAGCTTTAGCCTCCACGCCGGAAGCCATCCTAAA
>JANOIK010000633.1:0-7157 GCA_031407585.1 Planctomycetota bacterium
GTTCGAAGCCGAGTACGCCCCGGTCCTATCGGCGTAGGTCAAACCCCCGCCGCTGTCCGAAAGTCGTGGGCTATCGCAGCGCGTCGGGCGCCACGAGCGTCGGCTATGCTCTGAGCACGAGCGGCGCTGAGCAGGCGCTGCTGTGGACGAGCAACACGGCAGCCTCGGGCGTTTCGCTGCACCCGGCGTCGGGGTACTCCAGCACGTTCGCGCAGGGCGTCGCGGGCGGAACCCAGGTCGGCTATGGCTTGGAAGCGGTCGGCGGGTACGAGCGGGCGCTGCTGTGGTCGGGAAGCGCCGCTTCAGCCGTGGAGTTGCATCCGCAAAATGTCTTGGGCAATTCAAATGCCTTTGGGGCGTTCGGAAATTCTCAGGTCGGCTATCTCGAGGATTTTTCCGTGCCGACGTCGAGCGGCTATGAGCACGCGTCGCTCTGGCAGGGCACGGCTGCGTCGCGCGTCGACTTGCATCCCACGAGCAATGCGTACGAAAGCACGACGGCGTACGGCGTTGACGCGACGCGTCAGGCAGGTTGGGGGCAGGTGACCAACACGCTCTCGAATCACGCGCTCTTGTGGAGCGGTACGGCCGCGTCGGTCGTCGACTTGCATCCGGCGGGATATGACTCGTCCGCGGCGTTTGGCGTGGCAGGGGGTTTTCAGGTCGGCGAAGGAAACATTTCGCCCGCGGGGCTCAGCCATGCCTTGCGCTGGTCGGGGTCGGCAGGCTCGGTCATCGACCTGCATAGCTATCTGCCACCGGCGTTCGCCCAATCCACGGCGTTGGGCATCGACGCGGCGACGGGCAATATCGTCGGCGTGGCGTTTCAAACGAACGAGCACGTGAACGGCGTGGCCGTGATGTGGACGCCGATCAATGTGCCGGAACCGAGCGCGTGGATGTTGCTGGCGATGGGGTTTGGAGCGACGCTGCCGCGGTCGTGGCGGAGAGATCTCACGGTTTGATGCAGGGAAGTCTCTCGCAAAGGCGCAGAGGCGCAAAGGAAGACGCAAAGGGGAGGGGATTGGGAAAGAGTTTTAGAACACTAATTAACGCTGATCCTCCCTAATCTCAATCAGAGAAGATCAGTGGAAATGAGTTTTCCCTTTCCTGCTTCCGCTCGTTCTTCTTAGCGTTCCCTCCTTTGCGCCTTAGCGCCTTTGCGTGAGATCTTCTGGGGGCATAACAAGCCAATCCCGGTTAGTGGACGGTGGCTCGCGGCGGGCGTTAGACTGGGGTTTTCCCCCCGCTTCCCCGCGCTGTTCACCGCGATGATTCCTTCCGACGATACGATTGCCGCGTTGCGCGAGGCCTTGCGGGTTTCGCCCACGAATGTGCCGTTGCATAAGCATCTGGCGGAGCTGCTGCTGCGGTTGGGGCGGTTCGATGAGTCCGAGGCGGCTTACCGCGCTGGGCTCGCGGTGGCGCCGCATACGATCGAGCTGAAGCTGGGGCTGGCGGGGGCTTATTACCAGCAGGAGAAGAACTCCGCGGCGCTCGTGATTGTCGAGGATCTCATCGAGCAGCGTGATCCGCCGGCGGGGGCGTATTTGATGCACGCGAAGCTGCTCGTGCGAGCTGGGGAGCCGCAGCGGGCGGCTCATCAGTATCGCGAGGCGATTGAGATCGACCCCAGCGTCGCCGACGCGGAGCTGGCGCGCGAGTTGGGCGTGAGCGGGCGTGCGCGGTCTCACGAAGACATGCGCGACGACGACATGGCCGACGAGGAAGGCCGGCTGCGGGAGCCGGCCGGCGAGCTGCCGCCGGGCGTTTCGGAGTACGACGTCGAGCGGCCGTCGATCACGTTCGACAACGTGGGCGGGATGGACTCGGTCAAGGATGAGATTCGCATGAAAATCATCCTGCCGCTGGAGCATCCCGAGATGTTCGAGGCGTACGGCAAGAAGGCGGGCGGCGGCATTCTGCTGTACGGCCCGCCGGGGTGCGGCAAGACGTTTCTCGCGCGGGCGACGGCCGGGCAAGTGCGCTCGGCGTTCATGGCCGTGGGCATTAGCGACGTGCTCGACATGTGGATCGGTTCGAGCGAGAAGAACCTGCACGAGCTGTTCGAGCAGGCGCGGCGGAACAAGCCGTGCGTGCTGTTCTTCGACGAGGTGGATGCGCTGGGGGCGAGCCGGGCCGACATGCGGCACGCGGCGGGGCGGCATCTCATCAACCAGTTTCTGTCGGAGCTGGACGGCGTGCAGGCGGTGAACGACGGCGTGCTGATCCTGGCGGCGACAAACGCGCCATGGCACCTGGACAATGCGTTTCGCCGGCCGGGGCGGTTCGACCGGATTCTGTTCGTGCCGCCGCCGGACCAGCCGGCACGGGCGTCGATCCTGCGGCTGATGCTGGCGGGCAAGCCGACGGACGGCGTGGACTATGACGCGCTGGCGAAGAAGACGGCGGAGTTCTCGGGGGCGGATCTCAAGGCGGTCGTGGACCTGACGGTCGAGGAGAAGCTGCGCTCCGCGATGAAAAGCGGTAAGCTCGAGCCGATGCGGACCAAGGACCTGATGGCCGCGGCGGGGAGGGTGAAGCCGTCGACGCGCGAGTGGTTCGCGACGGCGCGAAACTATGCGCTGTATTCGAACCAGGGGGGGACTTATGACGAGATTTTGAAGTATTTGAAGATGTAGGGGGAGAAGCTGTTAGCTGTTAGCTATTAGCCAGAGACGGAGTAGCTGGCAGGACGTTTTCTATGGCGGATTTCAGAGACGTTGATCCACGTGAGTTGCGGCCGCCGGCGTCCCGACGGCAGGGGGCCGATCCGGCGAAACTGCAGCGCCAGATTGCGTTGTTTGGCAGCTCCAGCGAGGGGATGCCGGCGCCCTGGGCGTACGAAGCACCCGACGGCGTGCTCGTGCTGTATAATGGCGTGACAAGGGCGACGCGCATCGCCAAGCTCGCGCCCGGAGAACTGATTCGCGTCGAGGTGGTCGGCAAACTGTCGCGGCCACGCGCGGGGATGCCAAAAATCGGAGACCTCCTGTGAGCACTGATCTTAAACGTGCGCTCCTTTCGACTCTCGCTGAGGTGTGGGAGCTTTCGCCCGATGTGCGCCTCGGTCAGCTCATGGACCACTTGGGTTTTCTTGGCCAAGACCACGCCGAGCACGGTTTGGGCGACATCGAGGACGACGAGTTGCTCGCGATCCTCTATCGGCACCGCGGCGAGTTGATTGCACGGCTTGAAGGCGTGCCTGTCCCGACGCAGAGCTCCGCAGGTGCGCCCATTTCCATTTCCGGCAGCGTGATGTCCGTATCTCCTCCGATGTCGGACGTGGGTCGTTAGCAACCGCTGATGGGCATCCACTTTGAACGCGGGCAGGCGTTGTTTGCGCTGCAGCGTTACCAGGAGGCAATCGTCGAGTACCAGCAGGAGCTCGCTGATCAGCCGGGGTGCATCCACAGCAAGGCGAACATCGCGTCGTCGCTCATTAATCTCAAGCGATTTTTCGAAGCGCGGCGGATGCTCGAAGAGGTGCTCGCGCAGGCGCCGACGTATGGGTTTGCGTTTTACCTGCTAAGCTTCGTCGAACCCAAAGGCGCGGGCGCCTCGCCGGCGCTCAGGGCGATCAGTGAGTCGGTGCGGCTCGAGCCGACCGTCGCGCGCAATCTCACCCGCATGGGATGGCTGCAGCGCGAGCAGGGGCGGCATGCGACGTGTCTCGAGACGGCGACGCGGGCGTTGGCGCTCGATCCGCGGAGCGTCGATGCGCTCGTGCTGCGGGCCAAGGCTCTCGAATCGCTGGGGCGGGCCGACGAGGCGACCGCGACGCTCCGCGAGGCGCTTGAGATCAACCCGGCCGATCCCGACGCGCACTTGGCGCTGGGGAACGTGGCGCTGGCTTGCGGGGACCCGGGCGAGGCGCTTGCGGCACTGCGCGAGGCGCGTCGGATCAGCCCGCTGAAACACAACTCTCGCGACAAGATTTTGGACGCGCTCGCACGGCGCGTGCGGCCCATTCGAAAAGCCGATGCGCTGGTGAAGTGGTGGAAGCTGGGGGCGCCGCTCATTCGCTGGGGCGTCCTCGCGGCCGTCAATACGTCGCTGCTCGCGCTCCACGCCGCGGTCACGCCAACCTTTCGCAATCCCTGGCTGTCACTCTGTTTTCTGTACGTTTTTCTGGCCAATGGGCTGCTCTTCCTCAAACGGGCGCCTGAGTATTCGAAGCTCGTCGTGCGAATTCTCAAACGTCGCGAGCTCGATTTGCGACTCCTGCCCGTGCTCGGCGAGAACCTGCGCTCGGTTCTTTGGCTCGCGGGCACACACTTCATAATCTCCCTCGCCGCCCTCGTTGGGAGCATGGCGCCAGGCTTCGCATTCTTTGTCAGCGCGTTTTCGATGGTAGCGCCGCCGTTGTTTGCGGTCGCGGGCCGCGTCCAGAAACATTTGGCGTTACGGGTGGGCGAAGCAGCGCTCGTCATCGCGACCGTAGTGGTCTGTGTGCTGGGAGTCGCCGCGTTCTCGCAAGGTTATTGGTCTATCGGCTGGCGCGTTTGGTCCGCAATCCTCGTCGGCACGGGGATGGATGCCGCGTATCGGCAAAGGCTTGCACGCCGCCGCGCCGGCTGATGCAATGGCCCTATGAACCAAGCCCTCCAGCGCGCCGCACTGCTCATGCAGCAGTCCCGCATCGATATGGCCGTGAAGGAACTGCACGGCGTGCTTGCCGAGGAGCCGCACGATGCGCAGGCGCACGCGATGCTGGGGGTGTGCCTGGCGCAGCAGGACAAGCTGGCCGAGGCGCAGGCCGAGGCGGAGCAGGCGATCGTGCTGGCGCCGGACTGGTCGTACGCGCATTTCTGCCGCTCGATTGTCATGGAAGAGCGGCGGCGGTACGGCGAGGCGGAGCGGTCGATTCGCGAGGCGGTGCGACTGGATCCGACGGACGCCGACTACTTCGCCCGGCTGGGCAGCGTGCTCTTGGCGCAGGGGAAAGGCGAGGAAGCGCTCGCGGCGGCGCTCGAGGGGCTGTCGCACGACGCCGAGAGCGCGCGCTGCGCGCACATCCGGGCGACTGCGCTCACGAAGCTCAATCGGCAGGGCGAGGCCATCGCGGCCGCGGGGCAGACGCTGGCCCGCGATCCGGATAGTTCGATGGCGCACTGCAACACGGGGTGGGCGCTGCTGCACCAGAGCAAGCCGCGGGAGGCGCTCGAGCACTTTCGCGAGGCGCTGCGGCTGAAGCCGAACAACGACTACGCGCGGCACGGGATGATCGAGGCGCTCAAGGCGCGGAACCCGGTATACCGGGTGATGCTGGCGTATTTTTTATGGATGTCTCGCATGTCGCCGCAGGCGCGGTGGGGCGTGATCCTGGGCGCCTACTTCGGGTTCAAGCTGGTTCGCGTCGTGGCCAGGAACAGCCCGGAACTCGAGCCGTGGCTGTTGCCGGTGATGATCGCGTACGGCGTGTTCGTGCTGCTCACGTGGTTTTCCGTGCCGCTGTTCAATCTGCTGCTGCGGCTCAATCGGTACGGGCGGCACGCGTTGTCGCGCGACCAGCGCGTGGGGGCGAACTGGTTCGCCGCGTGCCTCGCCGGGTTGGCGGCGGCGGTGGCAGGGTATTTTGCCACGGGCGAGGGGGCGTGGATTTCGGCGGCGGTTGTCAGCGTGGGCCTGGCGCTGCCGCTGACCATTGCGTACGGGTGTGACCCCGGCTGGCCGCGAAAGGCGATGCTGGGGATCGCCGGGGCGCTGGCGATCTTGGGGGCAACGGCGATCGCGGGGGCGGCCGTCTACGCCGACTGGGAGTTCACTGCCTTGATGGCGTTCCTGGTAGGCGTCGCGGCAACGCCTTGGGCGGCAAATGCGCTGGTGAGCGTTGTGCCTGAGCGGTGAGAGTGCGTCGCGGCGGACCATGCGGGCGGTCGCACGGGGATCGCCGCCACGTAGGCGCTACTGCTCGGCGATGTAGGCCGTTTGGATGTAGGCGACGGCGTTGAGCGCGGCGTGCATCGCGAAGCAGGGAGATCGAGCGCGTGCGGGCGCGGGCCATCCCCAGGCAGATTCCGAACACGGCGATCACGCCGATGTTGGGGAGATCGTACTGCACGTGCATTGCCGCGAACGTGACGGCAGTGAACAGCACGGTTCCCGTGACGCCCATCCGCGTGCCGACGAGGCCGCCGAACAGCAGGCCGCGGAAGAGCAGCTCCTCGCTGAGCGGCGCGCCGACGACCAACATGAGTACGAGCAAGAGGCGCGGGTTGGCGGTTCGGTAGGCGTCGACCATGAACGGCACGGTGACGTCGCCGCCGGCGTTCCAGTTAAGCAGGTCGATGCCGGTGGCGACCGCGACGATCGCGAGCGTCCAGCGGAAGATGGCGCCGAGGGAAGTAGCACGCAGGCCGAGGGTGTGGTCCCACGAGCCGCGGCCGAGCATGCGGCCGAAGAGGAGCGTGAGCGGCACGCTTGCCGCGGCGCCGGCGAGTCCGACGATCGACAGCACGGTGCCGTCGTGCATGAGTTTCTCGCCCAGCGTCTCGGGGTCGGGCCGGCGGCCGTGAGCGAATTCGGCGAACAGGTAGCCGAAGATCACGAGCGACTGCGCCATGAGATAGCCGGCGCCGACGGCTAAAACGGCGCCGAGAGTCACCCACGGGCGCGAGGGCGGGTCGGGCGGGGGCGTCAACGGCTCGACGAAGTCGACAATCTCGACGGGGGGCGCGAGGGAGGGCGAGGCTCCCGCCGAGCCGGAATCGCTTGGAGGCGCCGGCTCAGCAGGAGCTTCGCCCTCCCGGGTTGGCGTCGGCGGGCTCGTCGTTCATGAAGTTCTCTCGCGCTTCGCATGCTCACGCGGACGAGAGCATGGCACACACCTCGAAGCGGCGATGAGTGCCATCGCGGCGAGGGCGCCGGTTGCGGGCTCGGGGATGGCGTTGGCCGTGGGCGTCGCGGCGGCGACGAACTTGCTGCGCCAGATGGCGAGGTCGGCGGCGGTCACCGCGTGGTCGCCGTTGGCGTCGCCGTCGTCCAACTCGGCGGCGGCGGTGATGCCGAGGCCGCGCTGCCAGACGAGCAGATCATCGCCGTCGACGAACGTGTCTCCGTTGAAGTCGGCGTTCGGCGCGGGGCCGTAGAGAAACTGGGCGCCGGCGGCGTCGTCAGGATCGGGCAGGCGATTGATGTGGGTGCGGCCGTCGCCG
>JANOIK010000639.1:0-2165 GCA_031407585.1 Planctomycetota bacterium
CGGCCGCGGCCGTGCTTGCCGGTTTGCTGCCCTTCGATGAACGACAACAGGCTCTGCACATCGGGCGACAACTGGTTGTTGGCGGTAAGAATCTCGCGGGCGTGGGCTAGGCCCACCTTTGAGCGGTAGAGCAGTCGATGCGCGGCGGCGATCGGCTCGACGCGCTCGGGGGTAAAGTCGTTGCGCTTCAGGGCGACGATATTGATGCATCGCGGCCGCGCGGGGATGCCCTCGACGAGCATGAACGGGGGCACGTCGTGCAGAGCGCGGCTGAGGGCGCTGATGAACGAATAACTGCCGACGGTCACGAACTGGTGAACGCCGCAGCCGCCGGAGATCGCCGCGTGGTCTTGCACGTGAACGTGCCCGGCGAGCAGCGTGCCGTTGGCGATTAGAATGTGGTCGCCCAGCTTACAGTCGTGGGCGACGTGGCAGTTGCCCATGAGAAAGTTGTGGCTGCCGACTCGCGTAACACCGTCTTCCTTCTCACTGGCGCGATTGATAGTGACGCCTTCGCGGAAGGTGTTGCCGTCGCCGATTTCGACGCGCGTGTCGCTGCCCTGGTAGCTGATGTCCTGGGGGTCGGCGCCGATCACGACGTTGGGGAACAGCACGTTGTCACAGCCCAGGGTCACGTTGCCCATGAGCGTGACGTTGTTGAGCAGGCGCGTGCCTCGGCCCACGCGGGCGCCGGCGCCGATCATGCAGAACGGACCAACCTCGACTTCTTCGTCGAGCTCCGCGCGGGGATCGACCCAGGCGTTGGCTGCGATGCTGGTGGGCATGGGAAGTGTCCTACTACCGACGCCGTGTGGCGTCATTACGCTGTCGCCCGGAGGGGCGCTGCCGCAAATCGTTCGACCAGTTGCCGTGTGAGCTCCGCGTGGAGGCGGTGGCCGCTGCGGCAGGCGATCACACGCCCCGAGACTCGGCAGCCCGCCAGCGCCAAGTCGCCGAGCACGTCGAGCGCCTTGTGCCGGGCGCATTCGTTCGGGAACCGCAGCCGGTTGTCGATCGGCCCGCGGTCGTTGAACACCAGCAGATCGCGGGGCGTCACGCGCAGCCCGAGACCTTGCCGCTTGAGCTGCTCGGCCTCGGTGTCCAGCACGAAGGTGCGGCACGAGGCCAACTCGCGGCGGAATGTTTCACTCGTGACGGCGGCGCGGGCCACCTGGCGACCAATGGCCGGGCTTTGTGCGTATTCGAGATGGAACTCGAGGTGCAGTTGTCCGTCGCCAGAGGGCTGCGCCTCGATCCAGGCGTCGGCGTCGCCCACGCGGACTGTTTCTGTGACGTCGAGCCGTACGGCAGGCGTTCCTTGCTCGACGATGCGGGCCCGCAGCAGGGCGTCGACGAACGACGCGGCCGAGCCATCGCAGCCCGGCATTTCCGGCTGGTTGGTCCAGACTTCGCAGTTGTCGACCTGCAAACCGGCGAGCGCGGCGAGCACGTGCTCCACCATTTCGATGGTCACGGCGCCGCAGCGTAGGTTCGTGCGCCGCGGCGTTTCGACCTGATGAGCGATGGACGCCGGCACGCGGGCCATCGATCCCAAGTCACTCCGCACGAACGTGACGCCGGATCCCGGCGCCGCGGGTCGAAACTCGATGCGCACGTCCTTGCCGCTCCAATAGCCGAAGCCCGCCACCGAGGCGCGGCCGGCGATTGTTTGCTGAGGACGAATGTGCTGCGAGCGGCCCGAAATCATCGTTGCAGACGCCTTAGCAATGCGAGCGTAGGGGGAGCGAATGTCACGAATCAAGCGATGCAGAATGCCGGCGCCGGCGCGAATGCGCGCCGGCGCCGGCCGTGGAAGATGCCATTACTGCTGGGTCGTGCCCGCGGGCGCCGACGCGGTCGAGCCCATCGGCACGCCAAGGGCGGCCAACACGTTCGGCGTGATGTCGACGTTGTTCTGGAAGACGATCGGTTGCATGATCGCCCGCATCACGTCTTCGCGCTGCATGGGATCGATCGGATCGCCGTTGAACCGCAGCACCATGCCGATGTTGTTCTGCCGCGCGACCTGAGCGACGACTTCCGAGACGTGCGTGTAGGTCGAGAAGTAGATCTTGGCTTCGCGCTCCAGGAAGTCGCGGCGGATGGTGCCCTGCTGGATGCTGAAGTCGGCCTTCTCGCGCGCCAGGGTTTCGTCGAGCTGCTTG
>JANOIK010000665.1:0-7794 GCA_031407585.1 Planctomycetota bacterium
TTCTCCGCACTTCCGGTGGAAAGGGCTTGCACATCGTGGCGCCGCTCGCGCGCCGCAACACGTGGGACGAACTCAAGGAGTTCGCCAAGGCCGTGGCCGACGACATGGTGCGCCGCGCCCCAGAGTGTTATCTCGCGACGATGAGCAAGGCGAAGCGCCGCGGGAAAATTTTCATCGACTACCTTCGCAATCAGCGCGGCGCCACCGCCATTGCTTCATACTCCACGCGAGCCCGCGAGGGAGCTCCGGTGGCGACGCCGTTGGCATGGAAGGAACTTTCCGCCCGTACCAAACCCAATGGCTTTACTGTGGCGAACGTCCCCAAACGGCTGGCATCGCAGGCCGCCGACCCTTGGGAGAAATTCTTCGACGTGCGGCAATCGATCACCCGCGCGATGCGCTCGGCACTCGGCTGATGAACCGACCGCCACGCCCCCGCCGTGCCGCGTCCGGTGCTAGCGGTTGGAATGGTAATTTGGATGGTGCGGGCAAGTGCGATTCTTGCGGTCGTGCACGGCGTGCCGAATAAGCGTCAGGAATCCGCACATTTCCGTCGCGCCGACCGCATCCACGGAGGCCGCACTCCCGCCTTAGGGCGTCGCTGGACCGTCCAGCGGCCGCTCGCTTTCTGGAGTCGCTCACGTGGCCTCCCGCCGAGACGTGATCGTCACCATCGCGATTTCGCGCCGCATAACGAGCGCTTTCGCGGTGATGGCCCTGCTTGTCGCATCTGCCGCCGTCGCGGATGAAACCGCGGCCCCCAGCGCCGGTATGCCGTCAGAGTTTGGCCTGAGCGACTCCGCCGCCGCGGAGCCGTTCACGCCGTTCTACGTGTCCGCGGCGCCCGAGGCGCTGCCCGACGTCGCGGACCCGCCCGCCGCGCCGCAGGATGCACTACAGGAGTCTGCGAATCCCGAAATCCAGGCGCTGCTCGAGCGCATTGAGGCCCTCGAAGCAGCCGCCGAAGCCGGTGCTGGAGACGAGGCCGAGGAAAAGCCCGCCGAGAAGCCGGCCGAGGAGAAAAAGGACCCGCTCGCCGGCTGGACGGACATGTCTTCCGACAAGTGGACCGTGAAGCTCGGCGGCCACATGCAGGCCGACTTGATCCAGTGGGCGAACACCGACCCCGCGATCCAGGCCATCCCCGCCGGCGCCACGGCCCGCGACTATTTCGAGTTCCGCCGCCTGCGGCTGCTGACCGACGGCACGGGCTACGGCGTGTACGACTTCCGCATTCAGATGGACATTGAACCTGAAGCGGGTGACGGCGTGACGACGCCCGTCACGGACATCAAGGATGCGTACTTCTCGCTCAACGAGCTACCGGGGAACACCCGCTGGCGCATCGGCAACTTCTTCGTGCCGTTCAGCCTGGAGCAGTGCACCAACGACACGAACAATATCTTCATGGAGCGGTCGATCCCCACGCAGGGCATCTTTGCCGCCGACCGTGAGGTCGGCATGGCCCTCTACGGCCGCACGGACGACATGAACACGACCTGGGCCAGCGGCGTGTTTATCGACAGCATTAGCGAGTCGCTCAAGGAACGCATCGACGACAACCAGGGCCACCGCCTCAGCGGCCGGCTCACGCATTTGCTGTATTACGACGAGCCGTCGAACGGCCGGTATCTTGTTCACACGGGCGCCGGTGTGCTGTACACGAACGACCAGAACGACTCGGTGCAGTTTCGCGCCCGACCGCAGATTCACGAGGGACCGTTCTTGATCGATAGCAGCGGCCTCCCGGCCGGCAGCTACACGACGGGCAATGTGGAGCTCGCCACGGTGTGGGGTCCGTTCTCCGTGCAGAGCGAGGCGTTCCTGTCCGACGTCAACTTCATCGGAGCGCCCTCGCAGAGCTGCTACGGCGCGTACGTCTACGGCAGTTGGTTCCTCACCGGCGAGAACCGCATTTACGAGCGATTCGGCCAGCACGGCGCCCAGTTCGCCCGTAACGTTCCGTTCACCAACGTCTTCTGGGTGCCCGGTTGTCACGGCTGGGGCGCCTGGGAAGCCAAGTGCCGGTGGTCGAACCTTACGCTCACCGAGGTCGGCGCCGGCGAGTACAACGACATCACTACCGGCTTCAACTGGTACTGGAGCGATCGGGTGCGCTGCATGTTCGACTACATTCACCCGGTGACCGAAGCCGGCACGACGCCGTTCGGCGCCACGACGAGCGACATCATCGCCATGCGGTTCGACTTCAACTTCTAAGGGCCCCGTCATGCGACAAGGCATTTTTCACTACGCGGTTTTGGCAATCGTCGTCTCGCTCTGCTTCGCGGCGCGCGGCTTCGCGGGAGACTGCTGCTGCGCTCACTGCGGGTGCAACCAGTCCTGCCAGAAGGTGTGCCGGCTGGTTTGCGAAGAAAAGAAGGTCGAAGTCATTTACTGGGGCTGCCTGTGCGAAGACTTCTGCCTGCCGAAGCACAACAAGCCCGGCTGCGAGCACTGCGAAATGGTATGCGCTGACTGCGACGAGCCGTGCGTGGAGGGCGCCCCCTACGTCATGCCGAAGCGCTTCGTGTGGACCGAGTGGATCCCGGGATGCGCAACCATGCACTCGCGGAAGAAGCTCTACAAGAAAGCCGACTCGGTCACGGTTAAGAGCTTCAAGTGGGTCGTCGAGGATCTGTGCTCGCACTGCGAGGCGAACTGCGGTGCGGCCGTCGTTGGGCCCGAGGACACCGTGCCCGCGCCGCCCGAGGTAGCCGACGCGAGGCTGCTTTACGAGCGGAAATAAGGAGCGGACCCTCAAACTAGCCGGGGGGCCACGCCCTCCGGGTCCCCGGACGGCGTGGCCGTCCGGCTAGCGGGATTTCTCACGCTGGCGCCGTTGTCGCGGCCCCTTTCTACGGCGAGAATGGTCAGGTCTGACCATTATTGCACGCCAGGGGAAATCCCGATGACATTGTCCCGCCCGTTCGTGAGCTTTGCCGCCGTCGCCGTTGTCACGCTCTGCGCTGCCGAGGGTGCGCGGGCCCAAGTGTATTTGCGGCGCGGCGCGGGCGTCGTGGTACGTGCCCCCTACGTGCCATCGGTCCGCATTGGGCTGAGAGGCTTTATCCCGCGCGTGCCGCTCGTTCGGCCGTACCTCTTCCCTCGCCGCGCTGTGATCGCCGGCCCGGCCTACGGCGCTCAGCCGCCGGCGCCGGGTTACGCGGGACCGTATGCCCCGGGAGCGACCACCGCGTCCGTCGACGCTCGCTACGCGTACCCGACCGCCCAGCAACTCGCGTCGCTCGACGACGGCACGCTGCTCAACGCCGTGCTCGACGTTACCGGCCGGCTCGACGCTGATCTGGCGCGGTTCAATACCGGCGCCGGCTGGCGCACTTACCTGCGGTTGCCGGAGGACGCCCTGCCGCCGTCGTCGGCCGACGGCCAGGTGGACCTCGGTTTCACATCGATCCTCGCCACGCTCGAGCGGCTCGACTCAGTGGCCGCCAACCGCGAGTACTCGATGATCTCGCGCCTGCCGAGCTTCGTCGCGTCGCGAGCCGCGCTCGGCGAGCTCGTGGTTCGCTTCAGCCCAGAAGGTGGAGTGGCGGGAGCGGCCGGCGCCGACCCGGCCGTCCAACCGGCGGCGAACAACGAAGAGCTGCCGACGCCGCCTCCCAGCTTTGCCGAACCGGCAGACTCCGCGGCGGGCGAGCGCTCCATCCTCGCCCGCTAAGAGTCTAAGGACCTCTAGCAGAACAATCGTACTAGCCGGAGGGCCACTGCCCTCCGGGTCCCCGGACGGCGTGGCCGTCAGGCCAGTCTCATCACAAGTACTCGTAGAGTTCCAAAGGCCACCCTTTCTCTTCCAGGACGAATCGCGGGTGAGCTGCCTCGAAGACAAGCCGAAGGAGTGGGACGTCCCCGGCAAATACGGTTGCAAGAGTTGCCGCGCGACTTGCAATAACAAGAAGAAAATCTGCAAGCCCGTGAAGCTCGACAAGAAGAGAAAGAAGTGAGGGCCGCGCACCGTCTCCCGCGGGGGGCGGCCAAAGCAACTTCTCTCCACGGGGGTAGTTCAATTCCCCCTCCTCATGGAATAGACTAGGCAAGTCTGGCGTCGCACTCGCGACGCTCGCCGTGGGGCGGCCAGCCCTTCGGCGCGCCGCAAGCCATCGTTTTTCACTCCGGGATCTCGTGCCATGACGCTGCTTTCCGCTGGAAAAGCTCCGGCAAAAACCGATTCGGCCGTGAATGACGCCTTCAAGCTCGCCCGAGAGCGCTACGCCGCGATTGGCGTCGACGTGGACGCCGCGATGGACCGGCTCCGCGAGGTTCCCATCTCGCTGCACTGTTGGCAGGGCGACGACGTCGGCGGGTTTGAGAATGCGGGTGAAGCCCTGAGCGGCGGCATCGCCGTCACGGGCAACTACCCGGGCAAGGCCCGCACGGCGGATGAATTGCGCGCCGATCTGGAGCAAGCCCTTGCGTGCATCCCAGGCCGTCACCGCTTGAACCTGCACGCGTTCTACGCCGAGACCGGCGGCAAGAAGGTGAGCCGCGATGCGCTCACCGCCGAGCACTTCCGGGGGTGGATCGACTGGGCCAAGGACCAGGGCCTGGGCATGGACTTCAACCCCACGTGCTTCTCGCACCCGCTGGCCGCCGACGGCTTCACGCTCGCCGCCCGCGATGCGAAGGTGCGCCAGTTCTGGATTGACCACTGCATCGCGTGCCGCCGCATCGGCGCCGCCATCGGCGAGGCGCTCGGCTCGACCTGCGTGACTAACGTGTGGATCCCCGACGGGTTCAAGGACGCTCCGGTCGACCGCCGCGGCCCCCGCGAACGGCTCGCCGCCGCGCTCGACGCGGTCTTCGCCGAGAAGATCGACCCCCGGCTCAACCTCGATGCGGTCGAGAGCAAGCTGTTCGGCATCGGCTCTGAGAGTTACGTCGTCGGCTCGCACGAGTTCTATCTCGGCTACGCCGCCTCCCGGCAGAAGGTGCTGTGCCTCGACGCGGGGCACTTCCACCCCACTGAAACGATCGACGGCAAGATCAGCGCCGTGATGATGTGGGTGCCGGAGCTGCTGCTGCATGTGAGCCGCGGCGTCCGTTGGGACAGCGATCACGTGGTCACGTACACCGCCGACCTGCAGACCATCGGCCAGGAGCTGGTCCGCGGCGACTACCTCGACCGCACACACATCGGCCTCGACTACTTCGACGCGAGCATCAACCGCGTCGCGGCGTGGACCATCGGCACGCGGAACACGCTCCGCTCGGTGCTGGCGGCGCTGCTCGAGCCGATCGACCGGCTGCGGGCCGCGGAGGATTCGGGCGACTACACCACGCGGCTGGCCATGCTCGAGGAGCTCAAAGCGATGCCCGTCGGCGCCGTGTGGGATTACTACTGCCTGTCGAACGAAACGCCCGTCGGCGCCGCCTGGCTCGACGAGGTAAAACGCTACGAAACCCGAGTTTTGTCGAAACGAACGTCGCCCCAGCGGCTTACTCCTTAAACAGCGAGCCGGGCCGTCCCCGGCCCCGGCAACTTCCCTCTGACTTCCCCCATCACACCCTCGAACTTTCTCTCATGGCCGAAGAGCAACCAGCCGCCAATGACGGCGGCGAATTCGAACGCGAACCCGTCCCCAAGAGCCGACTGTTAGGCTTCGGCAGCTTCGTGGGCATGTACGCCGGCGAGCATACGGCGGGCACGGAGCTGATGATCGGCCCGCTGTTCGTCGCTCGCGGCGCCAGTGCTGCCGACATTCTCATCGGCTTGCTCATTGGCAACGGCCTGGCCGTCTTGAGCTGGATGCTAATGACGGCCCCGATCGCCACGCGGGCCCGGCTGACGCTTTACTTCCAGCTCGAAAAAATCACCGGCCGTAAGCTGGTCACGCTCTACAGCCTCGCCAACGGCGCGATGTTCTGCATCCTGGCCGGGTCGATGATCACCGTGTCGGCCACGGCGCTGGGCGTGTGGTTCGACTTCCCGATGCCGCAACTGGACGACGCCCTTCCCAACAGCGTCGGGTGGGTGATCGCCGTCGTGGTCACGGGCATCGCGTTCACGGCGGTCGCGGCGTTCGGGTACGAGGCGCTCGCCCGTTTCGCCAACCTCGCGGCCCCGTGGATGCTTGCAATTTTTGTGGCATTCGGCCTGGTCGGGCTCAAGCAATTCATCGACGTCACGGGAACTGAGGTCAATTCCGCGGGCGACCTGTGGACGCTGTGCAACACGGCAATTTGGAAGGGGACGCCGTTGCCGGGGCAGTCGAAGTTCACGCTGGCGCACATCATCTTCTTCTCCTGGTTCTGCAACATGGCGATGCACATCGGCATGAGCGACCTGAGCGTGTTTCGCTTCGCCAAGAAGTCTTGGTATGGGTTGGCGTCGGCCTCGGGCATGTACCTGGGGCACTTTGTGGCGTGGATTGCGGCGTCGGTCCTGTATGCGTTGCAGTTGCACGAAGACCCGACCAACACGGTCGTGGCGCCAGGACCGCTGGCCGACCGCGCGTGCGGCATCGCCGGGCTCATCTGCGTGATCGTCGCGGGCTGGACTACGGCCAATCCCACGATTTACCGCTCCGGCCTCGCGTTCCAGGCGATCGTCCCGAAGGCCTCGCGCGTGACGATGACCGTCGTGACGGGCCTCTTGGCCACGATTGCGGGGTTGTTCCCGCTGATCGCGATGAAGCTGCTCGACTTTGTCGCGATGTACGGGCTCCTGCTGATGCCGATGGGCGCGGTGGTCTTCGTCGACTTCTGGCTCATGCGGAAGTTCGGGCTGCAGGACCGCTTCGCCGAGCGGGCCGGGCTGTCGTTCAACTGGGCGGCCGGCACGGCATGGATCGCTACCATCGCGATCTGCGGTTGGTTGGCGCAGACCGGTCGCGTGGAGATCTTCTTTGTCGGCTTGCCAGGATGGTTTATGGCGGCGGGTTTGTACATCATCCTCAGCGCGGTCCTGCAGCGCGGCGCCGCCAGTCGTGCGATCGCTAGGGAGGCAACGTAATGCGAAATTTGGTGCTTGGGCTTTCGATCGTCGCGCTGGTCGCCAACGTCGTTCCGTCAGCCATGTTTCTGGCCGGGCGCATGGAGCTGGACGCGGCGAAATCGGCGACGCTGTGGGCGACCATCGCATGGTACATCGTCGGCTCCTGGCTCATCTACGGAACGAAACCGCCGAAGCTCGACGAGCCCGTCGTGCCGTAACTGCGCGCCCCCCATTCGCTACGGCCCCTAGCCGGAGGGCCACTGCCCTCCGGGATCCCGGACCGCGTGGCGGTCCGGCTAGTCGCCGCCCTTTTCGTCTAACTGCCGCGCTTTCCCCGCGAGCCGCCCCCTCTTCAATCAGGCCGCGATCGACCATCATAGACGAATGCGAATTGGCCTGTTCATTCCCTGCTACATCGACCAGTTCTACCCGCGCGTGGGGATGGCGACCCTCGCGCTGCTCGAGCATTTCGCCCCGCAGGCGACGATCGAGTTTCCTGCCGAGCAGACCTGCTGCGGTCAGCCGATGGCTAACGCGGGGTGCGACGCCGACGCCCGCCCCGTCGCCGAGCAGTTCGTGCGGCTGTTTCGCGACTTCGACTACGTCGTCGGCCCCTCGGGCAGCTGCGTGGCGATGGTGCGCAGGCACTACCACGGCCTGGTGCGCGACGAGGCGGCGCTCCACGACGTCGAGCACAAGACATTCGAGCTCTGCGAGTTTCTGACCGACGTGCTGCAGGTCGGCTCGATCCCCGGGAAATTCCCGCACCGCGTGGGCGTCCATCTGGCGTGCCATGGATTGCGCGAGCTGGAGCTGGGCTCGAGCAGCGAGCGCAACAT
>JANOIK010000671.1:0-4575 GCA_031407585.1 Planctomycetota bacterium
GCTTCGCTGTACTCGATGTCGAACCACGCGATGCGGCCGTCGCCGTCGAGCACGTAAAGTCTCGGCAGGGCGCCGGAGCCGACTTCGGCGAACGCAGTCCCTTGCTCATCAACCAGTTGCGTGAACTTGGCGCCGCGGTCGTTGAGCGTTGCCTCAGCGGCGTCTTGCTTTACGCCGACGGCGATGCCGACGATCGAGACGCCATCGCCCGTGGCGCCGACCAGGTCGTGCAAGGCCGTCTTCGACATCCACCGGTCGTTGGTCCAGAACGCGACGATGGTCGCGTTGGCGCCGGCGAGCGACTTGATGCTCGCGTTTCCACCGTCGAGTTTAGGCAGGTCGATCGCGGGGAAGGCGTCGCCGACGTTCACTTTGCAGAGCTTGGCGTGCGCGTCGCTGAGCAGCACGGCCGGCACATTGGCGGCGTATTCGCCGACCACGGGCTTCGCGACTTCGCGGGTCTGGGGCCCGTCGTCGCGGGCGACGGCGTCGGACGCTTCCGACACCGGAGCAGCGGCAACCGTTTCCTCATCGCCGTTCTCGTCGGACGCAGCTTCATCGCTCGACGCGGTCGCGGATGTCGTTCGCGCGGCAGTTTCGCCAGTCGAGGACTGCGTGCAGCCGCTCACCAAGAACATTCCGGCCACAGCCGGCGCCCAGATCACCCCGTTCCCAACCATGCGAAATCGCATATCAACTCCTGATGGTTATCTGGCGTGCGAAGCACGACGAGTGGCGTGTGCGTAGCACAACCACGATTGTTGTGCTCCCGGCGAAAAGAATCAACGCGCGGAAACGCCTTCATCGGTGCAATTGCGGCGCCAGCAGACGCTTCGGCCTGCAAACGGCGTAGACTGTGACGCCTGCGGCGACGTCGCGGGCGCTAGGCGCCGGCGAGTTTGATCGCCAAATCCCGCAGTTGCCGCGCGTCGACCGTGCCTGGGGCGTCGGTCATCATGTCGGTGGCCTTTTGCGTTTTGGGGAACGCGATGCAGTCGCGGATGCTCTCCAAGCGACCAAAGAGCATCACCCAGCGATCGACGCCGAGCGCGATGCCGCCATGCGGCGGCGCGCCGTATTGCAGCGCGTCGAGCAGGAAGCCGAACCGTTCGCGCTGCGTCGGTTGGTCGATGCCGAGCAGGGTGAAGACTTGCGATTGGACGTCGGTATCGTGAATACGAATCGTGCCGCCGCCCGCTTCGCTGCCGTTGATCACGAGGTCGTACGCCTTCGCCCGCATCTTCGCGGGGTCGGTCTGCAGCAGGTGAACGTGCTCGTCCAGCGGGGCGGTGAACGGGTGATGCATCGCCGCCCAGCCCTTTTCCTCGGCATCGTACGCGAACATGGGGAACTCGACGACCCAGGAGAAGTGCATCGCCTGCGAGTCGTACAGCTTCATTTCCTTGCCGATCTTGGTGCGGAGCGCGTGCAGCACCTTGCACGTCATTTCCCACGTGTCGGCGGAGAACAGAATGAGGTCCCCCGGCTCGGCTTTCAACCGCTCGGCAAGTTTCTTGAGCAGCGCCTCGTCGAAAAACTTGGCGATCGTCGTCGAGTTGAGCTTGCCGTCAGCCTCGCACTTGAACCACGCCAGCCCTTTGGCCCCGACGCCGCGGATGAACTCGGTGAGCGCGTCGATCCCCCGGCGGGAATACTGCTCGGCGCCGCCCTTGGCATTGATCGCGCGCACCTTGCCGCCGTCGGCAATCACGGTCTTGAAGACGCCGAACTCGCTCTGTGGCGCGAGGTCCGAGCAGTCGACGATTTCGAGCCCGAACCGCAGGTCCGGCGCATCGTGTCCGAAGCGCTCCATCGCCTCGTCGTAGGTCATGCTGGGAAGCGGCAACTGCAGGTCGATGCCGAGCTCTTCCTTCGCGAGCTTCTTGCACAGGCCGTCGATGATGCCCTTCACATCGTCGGCGTCGACGAACGACATCTCAACGTCGAGCTGCGTGAACTCCGGCTGGCGGTCGGCACGCAGGTCCTCGTCGCGGAAACAGCGGGCGACCTGCACGTAGCGGTCGTAGCCCGCGATCATGAGAATCTGCTTGTACAACTGCGGCGATTGCGGCAGCGCGTAGAACATGCCGTGGTGCACGCGGCTGGGCACCAGATAGTCGCGGGCGCCCTCGGGCGTGCTGCGGCCGAGGCAGGGCGTTTCCACGTCGAGAAACTTGTGCGACGCGAAGTAGTCGCGCATGCCCTTCACCATGCGGTCGCGCATGATGATGACGCGCTGCAGCTCGGGGCGCCGCAGGTCGAGGTACCGATACTTAAGCCGCAGCTCCTCCGCGGGCAGGTCCTGTGCGTTGGCGTTGGGCGAGACCGGGGGCGTGAGGCTTTTGTTGAGCAGCTCGAGCGCCGTGGCCCGCAGCTCGATCTTTCCGGTCGAGAGCTTCGCGTTGGCCATGCCCTCGGGCCGCGCGGCAACGACCCCGGTGACTTTCACCACATACTCGGCGCGAAGCAGCTTGCTCGCTTCGATCGTGTCCGGCGACGTGTCGGGCGGGTTGAACACGATCTGCGTGAGCCCGTAGCGGTCGCGAAGGTCGACGAACAAGCCGCCGCCGTGGTCGCGGTAGGTGTCGACCCAGCCGCAAAGGATCACGGTTTCGCCGACATGGACGTCGCGAAGTTCGCCGCAGGTATGGGTTCGGAGCACGCGGAGGCCTCAAAAGGGAAATGGGGAATGCTGAGTGTGAAATGCTGAATGCTGAATGCTGAATCGTGCTTCAATATGCGGGTCGAGACAGACTGGCGATTCTAATGGCGGCCCGCCAGACCGGGAAGGCGACCCCCGGGCGGGCGCTCCGCTTTCCCCATCAGCACTCAGCATTCCGCATTCAGCATTCCTACACCCACTCGGCGAGCCGCTTCATTCCCTTGGCGGTCGAGACTTCGGCCTTGTAGCCCAGAACCCGCTTCGCCGCCGAAATGTCGAACCAGTGGCTCTTGGCGAGTTGGGCAGCGAGGAATCGCGTCATCGGCGGTTCGCCCTTGCAATGCAGCAAGCGGTAGGTTTTTTCGTACGCCACGCCGATTCGCTCGGCCCACTTCAGCGAGATCGATCGCTTCACGGGCGGCAGCTCGGCGAGCGCGAGAATCTCGTTGATCCATTCCCAGCAGTTCACGGGCTCGCCCTGGCTGATGAAAAACGCTCGGCCCGCGGCGCGACCGCTGGAGCCGAGCGCGTCGATCGCCAGCAAGTGGGCCGTCGCGGCGTTCTCGATGTAGGTGACGTCGACTTTGTTCGTGCCGTCGCCCACGCGAAGCAGTCGGCGACGGCGGGCGCGCTCGACGAGTCGCGGGATGAGGTGGTTGTCTCCCGGTCCCCAGATGAGGTGCGGTCGCAGCGCACAGGTGCGGAGTACGTTGCCGTTGGCCGCGAGCACAGCTTGCTCGGCGAGCGCTTTGCTGCGCGAGTAGTGGGCGGCGTTCGCCTCCATCCAGGCGAAGTCGTACGGCGCCGACTCGTCGACGCCGCACTGGTCCTGCCCGTTGAACGTGACGCTGGGGCTGCTCGTGAATACCAGCCGTGCGACGCCTTGCTTGAGGCACGCCGCGATGACGGTCTCTGTGCCGCGGAGATTCGTGCGTTCGTAGGGCGTCCAGTCGAGACGAATGCCGGCGATGGCGGCCGTGTGGATGACGCATTCGACGCCCGAGCAGGCGGCGGTGAGCGCGCGGCGGTCGGTGACGTCGCCGTGAATAACCTCGACGCCGAGGGCGGCAAGCTGTGGGTAGGCGCCGCGCGCGTAGCTGCGCACCTTATCGCCGCGGGCGACGAGCTGATCGATAATGGCCCGGCCGAGGAAGCCGCCGCCGCCGGTGACGAGGATGCGCATGAGGGAACGAGTCAATGGTCAGTGGTCAGTGGTCAGTGGTCAGTGAAGAGGCGAACGTCTCCAGGCCGCGCAAAGATCCTCCGACGATAGCCCGTATTCGGCCTCCAAACTAAAGTCCAGGATAATGTCCGCAGCCCACCGTGTAGCCAGTTCACGATTGAGTTTCGCGTTGTGCCGTACGTCGACCTCGATCTCTGGAATTAGCAGAAACTTGTCAACCTGTCGCACTGCAGGCGACGCAACGGCTAGCGATTGAAGCTCGGAACGAAGTTGGCTCCATTGCTGAAGGCCTTCCTTCCTGAGCATGCCTTGACGAACGCCTTTGAGCAGCATCGCATCGCTTTCGACGACTATCAACGGTATCTTCGCACCTACGGGGCCTAATCCTACCAGCGCGCATCGATGCACATCCGGGTGCTTATTGAAGGCGGCCTCGACGCACTCGGTGTAGAACGTGCCTTCGCGCGTTTCGACGCGGTGCGACTTCCGGCCGCAGTACCAGAAGCGGCCGTTGGCATCGAGGTAGCCGACATCGCCCATGCGATGCCAGACCGTCTCGCGATCAGCAATTTTTGCGAGCGCGTTCGCGCCACCAAAGTCCTCCGGCTCCCTCCCCCTGGAGGGGAGGGCTGGGGAGGGGGGCTGAAGCGGGTACCCGGCGCCGGGGGGGCGCCCGGCCCCCCCCCCCCCCCGCCCGCGGGGCCGGGCGGGGGGGGGGGGGGGGGGGGGG
>JANOIK010000688.1:0-2724 GCA_031407585.1 Planctomycetota bacterium
GCAGAGTTTGTCACCCGAGACGGCACGGACCATTCCGCGGTCGAGCCGCGGATCGACGCGATCCTGCGGCAGCTCGCGACGGGGGATATCGAGCTGTATTACGACGATGAGAGCGCCTCGTGCAACATCATTGCCCGCGACGGCGCGTGAGATTTCGCGCTGGCCGTGTGCCCGTCGTTCTGTGCTAGACTCGCCCCGTGCTGCTGGCCTTCTCCGCGCCGGCCGATCATACCCGCGGGCCCCGCTTTATGGCTCAGGCCTTGGCGTCGCTCCACGCCGCCGCCGGTCGCGCGCCGATTTCGCTGGAGTATGGCCGGCACGCCGAGACGGCCGGACTGTATTGCCGCGTGCGGGGACCGCTCGCCCGCGTCGCGGAAAAGCAACTTGCCGCTGCCTACCCAGACCTTGCTCTGACCAGGCTCGACGAGTCGGCGCTTGCGCCACCAGCGGGCTTCGTGACCCGACGCGCAGAACTGTGGCTCGCGCGCGATGTCTTGCCAATTGAAACGTGCGACGCGTTCGAGGATCGCCTCAGCCGGGAGCTGAACGACCCCCTGGCGGCCCTGCTGGGAATACTCGCGGCTGGCACGGATGCAACCGTCTGGTCGCACCTCGCTATCGAACTCTCGCCGGCGTCGCATCGGCGAACATCCGCCGCTCGCCGCATTCTCCGGCGCTATTACCGTACCTCGCTCCACACCCGCCATCGTCGTGGTCACTGGTTCCTGGCCGCGGCCACCTCGCCCCGCTGGCTTCATCGCTGCGCGGCACGGCTTGTCGCGCAGATTCTCCATCCTGGACCGGCGGCGCTGCCGCCCATCGAGAGCAAAGCCGCCTTCGCGAAGCTCGATCAATCGCTCTGCTCGGCCCGTCTCCGACTGACCGTTGTGGCAGACACTGACGCGGCGGCGTGCCGGTAACTCGACCAGCTCGCCGCCGCCTTCGCGCCGTACACACTCAATAGCCCGGCGGAGTTTCGCGTCGTCAGCGATGGACGCAATACCCGCGGCTCACTGCTCTCGGTCGACGAGCTCGCGATCTTGTTTCATCCGGCAACGTCGACTGTTCGCACCGAACGCATGCAACGCACCGACAGCCGGGCGCTGGAGCCGCCGGCCGTCCTGCCCGCGGCCGACGAACCCGACGCCGTCGTCATCGGAACGACGAACTTTCGCCGCCGGCGCGAAGCCGTGGCGCTTCGGGCCGATGATCGACGACGTCACTATCTTGTGGGCAAGACGGGCACGGGCAAAAGCACCGTGCTTCTCAATCTAGTGGCCGACGACATTCGGCGGGGCCGAGGGGTCGGGGTGATCGATCCGCACGGCGATTTAATTGGCGATGTGCTCCAGCGCATCCCACGGTCGCGAACAAACGACCTGATCCTGTTTGATCCGGCCGACCATCCGATCGGCTTTAATCCGCTGCTGTGCCGCCGGCCCGAACAGCGGCCACTCGTTGCCTCTGGCGTGCTTTCGGCCATGAAGAAGGTCTTCGCAATCGATGAGCAAAGCGCCCCGCGGATGCTATACATTCTGCGGAACGCTCTCCTGGCCCTCGTGGAGCAATCGCAGCCGACGCTCTTTGATATTCCACGACTGCTCGTTGACCAGACGTTCCGTCGCCACGTCGTTTCTAACCTTTCTGATGAGTTGGTCCGTGCCTTTTGGCAGCACGAGTTCACATCATGGAATGATAAATATCGGATAGAGGCGATAGCGCCCGTCCAAAATAAATTGGGACAGTTCCTCAGCTCACCGTTACTTCGGCCGGTGTTCGCGCCGTCGAAAACCTCGCTCGATCTACGACACGCGATGGATACAAAAAAGATTCTGCTCGTGAACCTCAGCCACGGCCGTCTCGGCGAGGACGCAGCTTCGTTGCTGGGCGCACTTCTCGTCACGTCGATCGAGCAGGCGGCCAAGAGCCGCGCGGATATTCCGGAAGGGGAGCGTCGCGACTGGTTTCTGTATGCGGACGAGTTCCAGACGTATGCCGGCACGGAATCGCTGGCGATCATCCTGTCACAGGCTCGCAAGTACCGCTTGAGCTTGTGTCTGGCCAACCAACTCGTTGAGCAAATGGACCCGGACCTGGCCGCGACCGTGTTCGGGAACGTGGGGTCGCTCTGTGTGATGCAAGTCGGGCGCACCGATGCTGACAAGCTTGCGGAAGAACTTGGCCGCGAGGCGCTGCCCGACGACTTAATCGCGCTTCCCAAGTACACGGCGGTTGTTCGGCTCCTTGTCGATGGCCAGCCGTCGCGGCCCTTTACCATTCGCACGCTGCCGCCGCCCGCGCTTACTGCGAGGCACGCCGATCCTGCGACCCTTGTCCGGGCGTCTTCCAAGCGATACGCGCCGCTTCCGGCACGCCCTTCCGTCGCCACACGCCCTCGGCGTCCGGCGGCGCAAATTGCGGGATCGCGGCGCTAGCCGCGCCCGTACGGTGCAGCGCTTGGATTTCACGCTTGCGCCGCAGAGCGGAGCGTCTCAAAAAATATCGCTCAGTGTAGACGAGCATCACCGGCCGCGAGACCTTCGTATCCCGACCGGCGTTCAATTCACCGACCCGCCGCCAGAGGTCCTCTGTCACCCCGGCATACAGCGAGCCGTCCTTGCAACGCACCAGGAAGAAATACGAATACGGCGGCATGGCGTGAGAGGACCAGCGTATCCAAGCGATGGGCTGGCGGGCAAGGACTTTCGCCCGAAGCGATCGCGG
>JANOIK010000700.1:0-2839 GCA_031407585.1 Planctomycetota bacterium
CAGGCGGCGGGCATCGGGGACCTAGAGTTGGGCGAGGTCTTGGAACACAATGAAAGGGTAAGCCATCCCCCTCGCCGCGGCGAGTCCACTAGCCGCCTCCGACCCCCTGCGCCGTCATGCCCACGACCGACGAGGAAGCGCAGCTCGAGCGGACGAAGATGTCGTTTGGCGAGCATCTCGAGGAGCTGCGGCGGGCGCTGTTTAAGTCGCTGTTGGCGCTCGTCGGCGGCGTGATCGTCGGGCTGTTCGTGGGCATGCCGCTGGTGCGATACATCCAGCAGCCGCTGGAGCGCGCACTCGTCGACCACCGGCAACGTCGGGCCGAAGCCAAGGAGCTGGCGTGGCTTGAAGCTGAAAAGGCAGCGGGTCGGCCCGTGCCTGCTGACTTGAGCGACGCCGCACGAGAGCGGGTGAAGCGCGGCGGGACGCCCCACGAATATCTGATCGCGACCGACGATCTGGCCGAGTCGCTCGACGCAGCCTACCCCGAGCTCGCCGATGCACTGCGCCAGGCGCCGAGCGATGAAGCAAGTCCGGACGAGGCGCCGGCCGCTGAGCCACCGGCGGACTCTACCGCCGCGACCGTCAACGCGCCCGAGGGAATGATTCGCATTCGGCTGTACGAGCCGCTGGCCGACGATCCTCACATCGGAACGATCTCGACCAGCGCGTTCGAGCCGGTCATGGTTTACATGAAGGCGTCGTTCGCCGCGGGGCTCGTGCTGGCGAGCCCGTGGATCTTTTACTTTCTGTGGCAGTTCGTCGCCTCGGGGTTGTACAAGAGCGAGAAGCAGTACGTGCACGTGTATCTGCCGTTCAGCCTCGCGCTCTTCCTTTTCGGTGCGGCGATTGCGTACTACTTCGCGTTCGACATCATGCTGAAGTTTCTGTTCTGGTTCCATGAGCAGATGGGAATCGAACCGTATCCGAAGCTCAGCGACTGGATCATGACGGTCGTGCTCATGCCGTTGGGCTTCGGCGTGAGCTTTCAATTGCCGTTGGTGATGCTGCTGTTGGAACGCATCGGCGTCTTCACCGTGGGGAACTATCTGAGCAAGTGGCGGATCGCGATCGTGGTGATCGCGGTGATCTCGATGGTTCTCACGCCCGGGCCAGACATTGGCAGCATGATGCTTCTGGGCATCCCGCTCACGGGGCTGTACTTCTTGGGAATTGCCATGTGCAAGTACGCGCCCGGGGGCCCGATTCGGTCTCCGCTGCGGAATCGGGCGAAAGGGCCCGAGCCGCCGAAGCCGCCGAAGGGGGAAGATGTCGCGGGGAGCTGAGCAGGGAGCAGGGGGCGGGGAGCAGGGAGTCGGAGTTGAACGACGCCTTTGTCCTCGTCGCTGTGTCTCGCGTGATTCACATGCCCACGCGGACGAGGGCATGCCACCCAGACTTGAGGGGCGTCCGATTTTGGAACTTGGGGCGGGTCGTCGGCGTGCAGAAACGAAGCTGTAAGCACGGTAAATGCCGGTGTTTCGCCTCGAATTTTGCACGCTTTCTTGGGGGGCCCCGTGCTTGCGTTCAAAATCCCATAATTTTGAACGCTGGGATGTCGCCAAGGATCGAGAATTCTCGATGCTTTTCGTGGGTGCATGGTGACAAAACTCGCCGAATTTTGGAAATTCGTGCGCGCGAGCGCGGGGCTTTCACCCGCGCCGTTGCAAAATGGACGACGCGCACCGGAGGGACGCGGCGTGTGTTGTTCGAGTTGTCAAAGAGCAGTGCGGCGCGGTTGCACGACCGCAGAAATCCGCGTGGCATGGCGTCGTCTTCGTCGGCATGTCCGGCGTCATGCACATGCCCACGCGGACCCGTCGAGGGACTCAGGGCAGGCTATGGGCATGGCACGCGGAAATATGAGATGGATTGTACAGGTCGGGGTGTCTTGAAACAAGTGTACAGATAAGGAATTTGACCGCGGATTTCACGGATTAACGCGGATGGGACGGGCGAACTCGCGGACAGAAGTCCGCTTTATGAATAACCGTAGCGGGCAAGCCTTATCAGCCATGGGCGAATCGCTTCGGTCGCGACTGCTCCCACGACGCCGCAATACTTTGCCGCGGGCGTCATGGGGACGCCCAGAGTCGCGTCGACGACGTAAGTCGCGGCCGCCATGCCAATCGCAAAAATGGCGGCCGACTTAAAGCGGCGCCAAATCGTCGCGCTCATCCCTTCCGGGCCGCTAGGTCCGCTTGGCTCGACTGGGGGTGGAAGCTGCCGCCATCCAAACGCTCGCGTCCTCTCCATGACGCCCTCTAAGCCGACAAAAAGCGCGACCACGAGAGCAAACCCCCGCCACCCCTCAATCGGCGGTCCAATCGTAAATGCCACGATGAACAGGATGCGGAACGTCCATGCTATGAAGGGGAACGCGAAGTCGTATCGCGGGCTTGGTTCATCCATGGGCGTTGCACCTCAAGTCCGGGTTGCACCTAGAGTTGGGGGGCTGCACCTAACTCAATTTGGTGAAAATGCCAGCCAAAACCACGCGCCCAGGGCGCTGGCGAGCCCGCAGTAAATTCCGAAGGCGTGGCGTCCGAGAAGAGCGCCCAGCGCTGCAGCCGGCGGAACGATGATGACGAAGGGCGTTCGCCGCTCTGATGAGCCCCCACGCTGGACCGTCCTCAAACCAGTCGGTGTAGGGGGTGATGGCGCATCCGAGCCACAGGGCGATCCATGCGGTCGCTAGAAGCGGTTTCTTTGTCGTGATGGGCTCGGTCACAGGTTGGGTCGCATTGGAATAGGTGTACTTATAAGGATTTGGCCGCGGATTTCGCGGATTGATGCGGATGAGAAGGGGAACGACTCAAGGCCTACCGATCAGGGTGGC
>JANOIK010000701.1:0-5377 GCA_031407585.1 Planctomycetota bacterium
ACGGCTTGCCGTCCTTGGTCGTGAGAGTTTCCTTGCCAGCCAGCAGGGCGAAGAAGTCGGCTTCCTGACCGCTGGCAAGATCGCTCAGGCGAACGACCTTCGAGGGTTCGGCGGCATCGTCGATAAGCTTGCGTTGTGCGGTAGCCATGCCGTCATTCTGCACGTCTCGTCGCCAATTCGCAACTTACTGTTTCTGCGATCTATTAGGGGCTCCATCCGCCTCAGCAATCAGGGATTCACCAGGACTTCCGACCAAGTCCGGAGCGCCTTTTAAATGTTGGTCGATTTCGATGCGGTTCGGCATGATACGGAGCTTTACGCCTGCGACGATCACCACCCATAGGCCCGGTTTAAGAGTGTCGTCAAATTCAACGGTCCGGACTTCCGTGGAAGTGATGTCCTCTCGCCTCAGGTTTTCAAACGGCCTGCCGATCGACGCGCCGAGGATTTCAACTGTGTACACGGGCGTTGGCGAGACTTCTGTCGTGGCAACGACCACGACGCCTTCTTTAGAGTTTCTGACCGTGAGTTGCCACGCCGGCCTCGAGACAATAAACCAGGCCGAATAGACAAGCAGCGTCACAATCACGAAGCCGAGCGCGAGTAGAACACTGTTAAGTGCTTTGTCGTTTTTCATATACGCGGCGACTCATCGGAAAGCTTAGTCAGCATATCGGTAAGCTGCGTGCGAATGCCGTCCATCACGGGATCACCCTCGCCCGCGCGATCGCGCTTGCTCCCGACTTCGATCGGCTCGCCCACCTGCACCACGGCGTGCAGCGGGCCGTGGATGCGGATGCTGTCGGTGAAATCTTCCTCGAACCGCTCGACTGTTTCGAGAATGTGCTCCGGCACGTTCTTCTCCGACTGCCGCACGTAGTTCCGTGGGTAGTGCGACATCTGCTGCACGTAGTAGCACGAGGCAAGCTGGCGGCGGCATTCCTCGCGTTCGGCGGCGGGCGTGTCCTTGTTCACGAGCGTCGGCAGAATGGCGCCGCGGAGCGTTTTCACGCGCGACACCACGCCCTCGCTCGTATGCCGAATGCCCCATTTGCGTTCGAGCTTCGTGAGCAGGTCGTCGATCAGCTTGTCGACGCGCTCGTAGAAGTCGCCAGTGCGGGCCCAGCCGAAGTATTCGATTTCCTTGAGCGACAACAGCGCCTGGCCGATCTGCCGGATCCGCTGGATGATCGGCTTGTCATTCTGCGGGAACCAGGAGAAGTGGCCCTCGATTTCTTCGAGCACCGGCGTGACGGAGGCCACGAGGTCGCCGCGGAAGAAGTAGCGAATGGCGACCGGGTGAATGACGACGCCCGCCGAGACGCCCGCCTTCTCGCGCCGTTTGGCCGCGGTGCGGGCCATGAAGGAGATGCCGTCCATCATGGGCATGAGTTGATCGTTGTGCCGCGAGAGGGCGCCTTCGGCAAACACCACCAGTGGGCGCTGGCCGTCGATCAGGATGTCGACGGCCGTGTCGATCGCCTG
This sequence comes from Planctomycetota bacterium, assembly GCA_031407585.1. Lineage (GTDB taxonomy): Bacteria > Planctomycetota > Planctomycetia > Pirellulales > Lacipirellulaceae > Lacipirellula. The sequence continues at coordinate 1,486 of JANOIK010000701.1, forward strand.
CCGATCGAGCCCCTCGCGATAGACGCTGAAGGCGCCGATGCGGCGGAGCATGAAGCAGTTCAGCCGGCTTTGCTTGAACAGGTGCCACGACGCCATCGCGTGCATGTCGCGGCCGATAGTGCGCGTGAGCTCGACGAACGTGAGCGGGTCGCTCATCCGCGAATGGTTGGGCGCCAGGATAATGCTGCGGCCGGCGTCGACCGAGGCCTTGAGCCGGTCGGCGCCGCGCGTTTCGACCGAGTGCAGGCCGTAGGTCTGGCGGAGAAACCGAGGCATGTAGAGCCGGATCAGCGCCGGCCAAAACTTCGAGTACACCGGCGGGATAAACCGGTACGGCTCCTCGATGATGATGTTCTGCATGGACGTGCGGCCTCGGCAAATCTTCCCCAATCGGCACGCGCCCCAGCGGGCCAGATCAAAGATAACGCACGTTTTGCCGCTCTGCCCAGTCCGGCCAAAGAATGTGTCGATACCCCATTTAGCCCCCCGCCGGCCGTGTGCCATGCCCTCGTCCGCGTGGGCATGTGAATTTTCCGAAGACATGGCCACGCGGACGAGGCCATGCCACCCACGGCGGCGGATACGCGATGAAGCCCCTCAAAAAACAAATCCGCCCCCGCCGCGAGGCCGCCCCCGCCGACGCCGCGCGGTGGCAGGAGGGCTTCCTGCGCTACATCCGCACAGAGTGCCACCTGGCGGACAACACGGTCGCGGCGTACGGCCGCGACCTCAAGCGGCTATTCGCGTGGTTGGGAAGCCGGCGGCTCGCGCAGCTCTCGGTGAGCGAGTTGGCTGGCTACCCGGCTTGGCTTGCCGAGCAGAACCTAGCGCCGAAGAGCGTGACGCGCCATGTCGCGTCGCTCAAAGTGTTCTTCCGTTATCTGCAGCTCGAGGGTGTGATCGAGGATAACCAAGCGGAGCTGCTTGGATCGCAAAAGCTGTGGCAGCGCGTGCCCCAGGTGATGTCGGCCGAGCAGGTCGACCGCTTGATCGCGGCGCCTCGGAAGGCCGACGGCTACTGGCGCCGCGATCGGGCGCTCCTGGAGATGCTCTACGCGACCGGCTGCCGCGTGTCGGAACTCTCAAACATGAAAGTGCGCGACGTGCACTTGGCCGAGCACTACGCGCGCTGCCGCGGCAAGGGCGACAAACAGCGGATCGTGCCGCTGGGGGATCGTGCGGTCGCGGCCGTCGAGCAGTACCTGGGCGCCGAGCGGCCCGCGCTCGCCGGCAAGCGGACGCCCGCGCCGGAGTGGCTGCTGCTGTCGTCGCGCGGCGCTCGACTGAGCCGCGAGCGCATCTGGGAATTGCTAAAGCGCTACGCCGCCCGCGCTGGAGCCTCGCCAGAGATCAGCCCGCACTCGCTGCGACACAGCTTCGCCACGCACTTACTCGCCGGCGGCGCCGATCTGCGGCAGGTGCAGGAAATGCTCGGTCATGCGAGCATCGCGACGACGCAGATTTACACGCACGTGGATCATACGCGCCTGAAGCGCGTGCACCAGGCGTACCACCCGCGGGCGTGAGGTGGGTTGGAGGTGCGATGCGGAACGATTGCGTGCGGTACTGCGTACTTAGTACTCAGTAGTTCCATGCGCTGCGGGCTTCGCGTGCGAATGTCGCGTCTCTCTCAGTTCCGACTGGTCGCTGAAGCGACCAGTCCGTCGGTTCACTGCTTCGCCCAACGACTGCCAGGATACTTTTCCGCCAACTCCTGCGCCGCTTCTTGGGCTCGGCTGTCCTTGCCCGTCTTGCGCCAAAGGCCCACGAGCTCGTGCAGCGCCTTCGCGTGGGCGTCGGCGGCCTCGTTGTACAGCAGGTCGACGTGCAGAAACGCGAACAGGGCGCCTTGGTCGTCTTTCGCCTGAAGGTAGCAGTCGCCCAGTGCGTTGTACGCGCGGGCGAGTGTGGCTGCGTCCTCGGGGTCGGCCTTGGCGATCATGGCGCCAATCGTTGCGGCCGCCTCGTCACCCTGGCCCTGGGCGGCCTGGCTCACGGCGCGATCGAGCGACGCGGACGCCTTCATGGGGTCGATCAAAGCGCCGCGATCGGTCGAGGCGACCACTTTGTCGAACTCCGCGAGCGCCTCGACGTGTTTGCCCTCGGCCTGCAACGCGCGGCCCACCAGCAACGCCGAGCGAAGCTCGAAGTAATCGGACTTCGCCTTGGCAAGCTTGGCGTACTCGGTGCGGGCGCCGGCAAAATCGCCGGCGGCCAGTAGCAGGTCGCCCACAAGCTCGATCACCTGCGGAATATGAAAGCTGGTGCGTCGCTTGGCGGCGAACTCACGGGCCGCCGCGGTCGCGCGGGCGAGGTCTCCCTGCCCGCCGAGCGCTAGTTGGGCGTCGATGAGCATGCCGTAGAATTCAATGTCGGCCGCCACTTCGTCGCGGCGGGCGTCCGCGGCGTCGATGCCATCGAGAGTTCGCTTCGCGTCTGCGAGGCGGCCGGTCTTCACGGCGGTGCGCACGGAGTTGAGATCATCCGGCTCCCCGGCGAAGTACACGCTCTCAATATCCTCGACCGAGATCGCCGACTCGACGCCGTTCTTCGAGATCGTGACCTCGAGCGGCGTGACGGCGATCACCTGCCCGCTGTCGACGCCGTTCTGGCGGTAGACGCGATCGATCTGCGCTTGCGCCCACGCGCCGTCGGTTGAGACCAGGGCGCTCAGCGTCGCGAGAATCGCCGCACAAGCACGGCGATGGTTGAACGTCATCACTTGGCCAACTCCTGGGCGATTTGTCGCGACAAAGTTTCGAAGGCGGTCTTCCACTTGGGTCCGCCCAGTTCGGGGTAGAGCGAACGCATCGACTCGACGTTTTGGCGGGCGGCTTCGAGCTCTGCGCGGCGATTGGCGACCGGCGCGAACGTGGCCGCCAGGTACCGCGCTTGCGCTGCGTTGAACCGCGCCTCGAAGAACAGGTCCGTGTAGCGCGTGACGTTCGCGGCCGCCGCCGGATCGCTTGCGCCTGCGGCCGCCGCGCGGCGACGTTGGCCGTCGGCGGCCGTCGCGATTCGCAGCCAGCCCCACACGAGCTTGTTGCCGTCGGGCAGCAGGATGGCGCCGTGAATGGCTTGGTTAAGCGGCCCGGCAAGTTTCTTCTCGCGGCCCCACGCATGGTAGGCCGCCGTCGCCGCCTGCTGCACGTCGAGCGTGTTCGAGTTCGCCCGCAGCAGCTCGACATACTGCTCGATGCCGGCCTTGTATTGGCCGACGCCCACCAGGCAGTCGCCCAAACGCTTGCGAGCGCCCATCACCACGCTCGCTTCGGGAGCGCCCTCGCCGCCCCGTTCGGCGGCGGCGATGACCGCACCGTACGCGGTTTGGGCGAGCTTGATGTACGGCAGCGCCGCGTCGCCTGTCAGGCTTTGGCCGATCTGCAGGTTGGTTTGCGCGATCCAGTTTTGGATTCGCCAGTCGCTGGCGTCGAGCCGCCCGGCGACGCGCTTGACTAGGTCGCCAAACGCAGCCGCCAACTGCTGCGCTTCGGCCTGCTTCCCGGCGGCGGTGAGCGTTTTGAGCTGCGCCTGCAGTTGCAGCCCCAGGCGGACATAGACTTTCGTGACACGGGCCTCCGCGTCGGCGCCGCCCTGCTTGGCGACGAACTCTTCGAGCGCTGTCATCATCGCCTGAGCGCGCTCGCGATCGGGCGGTTGAGCGGCGATGTAGACGCGCAGCGCGGCCATATAGGTTTCGATCACGAAATCCGCCCGAGACGCAATCGCATTCTCCGTCGCCACTAGGGCAAGCGGGCCGATCGTCTTGTCTTCGAGCACATCGCGCGCGGCTTGCCACTCGCCGCGCGAAAGCAGGAGCTGCACGTAGTACAGGCCGCCGACGGCCACGCTGGTCGTCGCCTGGCCGGAAGCTTGGGCCGCGGAAAATCCG
>JANOIK010000744.1:0-4169 GCA_031407585.1 Planctomycetota bacterium
CGCCGGGCGATTCCGCGGCGTCACCGCCCCGCACGCCGCGCACGTCCCCACCGGCGCGGGCCGGTGTACCAACAAGTACGCGATCACCCCCGGCACGCCGACCAAGAACACCACCACGGCCCACAGCGCCGTCCAACGCCGGCCGTTCCGCCGCTGCAATCGCACGACCCACCACGCCCCGGCCGCGGCCAGCGCGAGGATCACCGCGCCCGCAGGCCAAAGATCCGCGGCCAAGTTCGCAAAGGATTCGCCGTAGGTTTCCGCTCGTTCGTCGGCCACCTGCAGGATTGGCACGACCGCCAAGAGAAAGGCGCCCACGGCAGGAATCGGAACCGTCGCCGCAGCCGCAATCACTTGGAATTCCAAGCTGGTCCGCCTGTAATTGGCGATCGTCACCTGCTCCTCCCGCGTCACTTCGCCGTCGGGCTTGAACCACGTCAACCGGTGGACCTGCGACTCGGGGGCGTCATCGGACTCGACCACCAGCGCCTCCCCCTCGTTGACCTGAAAGAATCGCACCGCACCGCCCTCGCCCACGCCCTCCGGCAGAATGAACTCGCTGCGATCGTCCGACGAAGGATCGATGATGGCCACGCGATCCGCCAGGCGAACGGCGAGCCGGTCCTTGCCGAGTCTCTCCTCACCGACGTGCATCTCTGGGCGATACACGAATCGTCCCTCCGGCGTGTCCAGATTCGCTTCCGGCGGGAAGAGCATCCCGAGCGACGACGCCTCGGGCTCGTCGACGATCGTACGCAAACGCCGCTCGCGCAGATTAACCTCCACGACGCGCCCCTCGTCGAGGAGGTAAACGCACCAATCCGAGATGTTAGAGCGACCCGACGCGCGCCACGAACCGACGACCCCCAAGCTGCGACCGACGGCGCGGTTAAACTGCAGATCGCCATCCCCGCCCAACTGAAATTGCTCCGCGACCGGCGGCACGACGCGCGCGTGCCCCTTGCGGCCAATGTATCCCACGCTCATTCGCGTCTGCTCGGAGTAGCCCGCCAAGTACGCATGGCCGGCCTCGCTGGCGTCGCGAATGATGTACCAGGTCGTCTCGGGCTCGCGCCCTTCGCTTGCGGAGATCAAGCGTGACCGCCAAGTGAGCGGTAGCGGCAGTTCGCTGCGCGGCGCATCTGGCTCGGCTAATCCCACGCTCGACAGCGTCCACTCGGGCTGCGGCACGTCTTCGCCCGTGATCGAGCGGTGCTGCAAGTCCTGCAGGTTGCCCGACATCGAGTAGTGATAGACAAATGGCTCGCCCTTGCCGTCGATGCCCAGGTGGTCGTAGCCGTACGACTGCACCATCGCCGGCTCGACGAACGTGTCGATCCCGAGGGCCGCGAGCGTGCCCCACACGAGCGCCACGCTAATCGCGAGCACCAGGAACAACCCCAACTGCGGCCCAATCTTCGCGTCTCGCATGTTCGACCTTCTTATCCCCCTCCCTGGAAGGGAGGGGCTAGGGGAGGGATTCCCGCCCGTTGCCACACCGCAAACTCTTGCAGCAAGAAACCGGACGCTAGCGCGTTCCGGCTAATCCGATCAGCCGCCGGGCGCTAGCCCCCGGTTCTGAAGCAGCTATTGAACGTCGCCATCAATAATCCCGAGTCCGCGCCGCCTCCAGCGCCGCCGCCACGCAAACCGCCCCGAGCACAACCGCTCCCGCCACCGTAATCCACAACCACGGCTGCATCGCCAACACGAACACCACCAGCCCACACCCAATCAGCGGCAGCAGCCGCGAGCCATACCACCGAGCCGGCCGCACCCCGCACAAAAACGCCGCGAGGTACACCGCCGGCAGCACGAACCACACTTGCCACGTCGGCTTGGTCATCGACCAGAAGAACGGCGACGCGTGCGTCCCCGGGGTCGCCGCCCACAGCGCGTAAATCAGGATCATCGCCGCGCCCAGGATCTGCACGAGCGCGATCCCCACCGCCGCCTTCGTCAAAAACACCCGCCGGCGATCCACCGGCCGGTGCAGCAGGTAGTGGTACGTGCCGCGAAACTCTTCCCACGCCGTCTGCTTGAACCCCAGCAGCAGCGCCAGACCGCCGGCGATTAACACCAAATCAGCGTAGTGATTCTCGTTCTCGACGAACGGCACCCGCGAGACGCCGCGCCGCAGATCCTTGAATAGGACGACGCCGCCCGTCACGTCGTGCAGCGCCCACGCCGCCAGCAGAACGGCGACCGCCACGAGCGGCGCGCACTCACGCAGCTCCTTGATGACCAGCGCGCGATTCATCGCCCGGCTCCTCCGCAAACAAAGGCAGCGAGCGCTTCCGCCCGCGGGTGTATTCAATGAACGCATCCTCGAGATTCAGATCGAACGCTTCGATCGCCAGCGGCTCGAGCGCCTCGCATTGGGCCCGCAGTTCGTCGCCCCAACCCACCACGACCAGCTCCAACGTAGGTCCCACGTGCCGCCAGCTCATCACCCCGGGACCGCCCGGCCACTCCGGCGGCATCCCCCGGAACTCCAGCGCCACGCGCTTCACCGACTCGCGAAAATGATCCGTCGGGCAATCCACGCGCAGCACGCCGTCAACCATCACGCCGATCCGGTCGGCCACGCGCTCGACGTCGCCCAGAATGTGCGAGCTGAACAGGATTGTGCGCCCCTGCCGCTGAATGATCTGGATGAGCGACTCCAAGAACTCGCGCCGCACGACGGTGTCGAGCCCCAGCGTGGGGTCGTCGAGCACCAGCAGCTCCGGCTCCGGCGCCACCGCCAAAGCTAACGACGCCTGCGCCCGCTGCCCGTTGGAAAGCTTCCGCAGCTTCGCCTTCCGCGACAGCTCGAAGTGATCGAGAATCTGGTTGAGCATCCGCTCGTTCCACCGCGGGTAGAACTGCGACGCAAACCGCGCCGCCTCGCCCACGGTCATCCAGTTGTACAGCGGATGATTCTCGGCCACGTACGCCACGCGTTCGCGCACCGTCGCCGGCCCTTCGCCTACCGGCCCCTCCCCAACGTTATAGCCCAGCAGCTCCGCCGACCCAAAGTCCGGCTGCACCATCCCCATGAGCATCTTGATCGCCGTGCTCTTACCGGCGCCATTCCGCCCAAGCAGCCCATAAACCGACCCCGTCGGCACACGCAGATCAAGCGAGTCAACGACGCACCGCGACCCATAACACTTCGTCAACCGTCGAGTAACAATCGCATGACTCATGCAACCTCCTCTGATAACTCGCCAGAGTCGTCCGCAGATGTCGCAGATCGCAGATGAATACTGCTCGATCTTTATCTGCGCCCATCTGCGTCATCTGCGGACAATTCCGAACTCCCTCTCCGTGCCCTCTGTGCCCTCTGTGGTGAATCCGAATCCGGATCCTTTACCCGCCAAACTGAAACTGCCGCAACCGTTCCGCGATGAGCGCTTGCAAGTCCTCGGCGCTGACGCCTAAATGCACCGCCTCGGTCAGCAGCCGATCAATGATCTCATTGAGCCGCCGCTTGCGAACCTCCGCCTTGAGCCCCGCTTGCGGTTTAGCCACGAACACGCCCAGCCCCGGCCGAGTATGCAGCACCCCATCGCGTTCGAGCTCCGTATACGCCCGCGCGATCGTGTTGGGATTCACGACCAGCTCTTTAGACAATTGCCGCACCGAGGGCAGCCGCTCGCCGGGCTCGAGCCGCCCGCGCGCAACGGCCTCGCGGACCTGCTCGATCACCTGCCGATAGATGGGCGTCCGCCCGGTAGAATCGCAATGAAACCGCATAACGTCCTCGCAACTGTACCAAGTGTACTAGTACAGTTCGGCGGCGTCAATGCGGCGATAAAAAAGTCGAGAAGGCCCCTAAAAGCGCGGCGGCCAACTCGCTTCGCGGTTTAGCCGCGCCGCGAAGGAGCAACCGAGCACGGTCGCCGGTGGCGACCGAGCGCAGGGCGGTAGTCCCCGCCGTAGGCGCCGAAGCGAAGCGCGCCATTCCCCTCCTTAGAAGGGAGGGGCTAGGGGGGATTCCCGACGCTCCCGCGTCACTGCAATCGCTACTTCAATTGCACTTAAGCGCAACGATGCCGCGAAGTGCCTGAGTACTGAGTACGGCGTGCTAAGCAAGACACGAAACGCCCACCCCTCCCACCACGGACTGGTAGCGTAAGCGACCCGTACGCCCCCCCCAAAAGCCCCCCACCCCCCCACCAGCC
>JANOIK010000747.1:0-7569 GCA_031407585.1 Planctomycetota bacterium
GTGGTGACGGCCGTGCCGATGCCGCTGGTTCGGCGTTGGCAGCGGGGCGTGAACCCGCCGGCGGATTTAGCGGAACGGCTGGCGCGGCGGCTCGGCGTGGCGGCCGCGCCGCGGATGCTGCGCACCGGGAACTACGCGCCGCAGGTGGAGCTCTCGCGGAGCGCGCGGTTTCGCAACGTGGCGGGAGAAATGCGGATTCGGCGAGGTTATGCACTCTCAGCGGCACACGTGCTGTTGGTCGACGACATCATGACCACTGGGGCGACGGCGAGCGAGGCGGCGCGGGCGCTCAAGAAGGCGGGGGCGGCGCGGGTCACGGTGTTTGTGCTGGGGCGGACGCCGGCGGGGGGATAGGGAGAGGTCAGGGTTCAGGGTTCAGGAAGTATGAACATGGAAGGTGGGTGAGGACACCCACCCTACGGTGACAGGGATTGGCTTAGCGGGCAGAATGAGTGGCTATGGAAAAACCTGATCCCACTGCAGCACGGAAGCGGCGTCCGCTCGATCCCTTTCGGCGGGCGCTGGTGCGCGGGTTGGCGGTGTTGCTGCCGCCGCTGCTGACGATCGTCATTCTCGTGTGGATCTGGAACACGGTGGCGGTTTACCTGCTGGTGCCGACGGAGAACATCGTGCGGCGCGGGCTGGTGACGCTCTACGAGCGCGACATCCTGCCCTCGTCGGCCGTGCCCGCGGATGCGACGCCGCAGGAGGGCGTCATCGTCGTGCGCGATCAGCCGTACCACGCGGCGGCCGACGGCGACTTCGTGCCGGCGGAGCAGTACGACCGCGTCGAGTCGTATTACGGGCCCGCGCGAATGCCGGCGACGGCCCGGGAAATCACCGCGGCCTACGTGGAGCGCACATTCCTGCAGCGCACGACGGTGATCCCCGTGTTTCTGTGCGGGTTCTTGCTGGGACTTTATTTGCTCGGCAAATTTCTGGCGGCGGGCGTGGGACGGTTCTTCTGGCTGCAAACCGAGCGCGTGATCATCCGCTTGCCGCTTGTGCGAAACGTGTACTCGTCGGTGAAGCAGGTGACCGACTTCGTATTCAACGAGCGGGAGATCGAGTACACGCGCGTCGTGGCGGTGGAATATCCGCGAAAGGGAATTTGGCAGTTGGCGTTCGCGACGGGCGAGGCGCTCGACGATATCAACGCCGCGGCGAACGAGCCGATGCTGACGGTGTTTTTTCCGTGCTCGCCCATGCCATTCACGGGGTTCACGGCGATCGTGAAGCGGAGCGAGACGCTGGATTTGAGCCTGACGATGGAGCAGGCGTTCCAATTCATGGTGAGCTGCGGCGTGGTCGTGCCGCCGCACCACTTGAGCCAGGCGCTGGACGGGCGCGGCGCCAACGTGACGCCGGCGCTGCCGGTGGTGTAGATGGCCCGCACATTTCGCATCGGGACGCGCGGCAGCCAGCTTGCCCGGTGGCAGAGCGATTGGGTGGCGGCGCGGTTGCGCGCCGCGGGGGCGACGGTCGAGATTGTCGAGATCACGACCAGCGGGGATGTGCAGCAGCTCGGGCCCGTGGCGGCCATCGGGGGGCAGGGCGTTTTCACGAAGGAGATCCAGGCGGCGTTACTCGCGGACGACGTCGACCTGGCCATACACAGTTTGAAGGATCTGCCGACGGAGCAGGTTGCCGGGCTGGTGATCGCGGCGATCCCGGAACGCGAGGACCCAGCCGACGCGCTGGTTGCGGCGGGGGATCGGACGCTCGCTGGATTGCCGGCCGGAGCGCGCGTGGGGACGGGGAGCGTGCGGCGGCGGTCGCAGTTGCTCGCGCTGCGGCCGGACCTCGCGATGCTCGACATTCGCGGCAATGTGGGCACGAGGCTGCGGAAGCTCGACGCCGGGGAGTTCGACGCGATTGTGCTGGCGGCAGCGGGACTGAAGCGGTTGGGGTGGGACGATCGGATCACCGAGCTGCTGGCGCCGCCCCGCGTGCTGCCGGCGCCGGGGCAGGGGGCGCTGGCGATTGAGTGCCGCGCGGACGATGCCGAGGCAATTGCGGCAGCGGCTGCGGCAGGGCTCGAGGATTTAGCCACGCGCGCAGCGGTGACGGCCGAGCGGGCGCTGCTGGCGGAGTTGCACGGCGGGTGTTCGGCGCCGGTGGCGGCTTGGGGACGCGCGGCAGGGCTGCAGTTGCAGCTCGATGGCTTGGTCGCGGAGTTAGGAGGACGCACCGTGCTGCGCGCAAGCGGCGTGGCGCGCGGCGGGGAGGCGCCGGAGGCGTTGGGGCGGCGCGTGGCCGCGGAGCTGTTGGCTCAGGGCGCTGCGGCGCTCGTGGCCGCGGCTCGCGGCGCGTGAAGCGGCAGCTCTTGCCGGTGGACGCGGCGGCACCGGCGTGGGGATCGGCATTCTCTGCCGCTGGCGCCGATGGCGTTCCGGACGCTGACCTTCGAAAAACTCGCGTTTGCTCGTGGTTCTCGCTAAACCGCAAGCGGGTGGCGCCTTCGGCATGGGGCGTGCATAGAGTCTCGCCGCGACGGTGCAGGGGGGCAGTCCTGCACGGCGGTCCGCAGTCATGCCCTACGGAATGTATATCTCGGCCGAAGGCGCCCAAGTGCAGGCGCAACGGCTGCAGACCATCGCGAACAATCTCGCCAATGTCGAGACGCCCGGATTTAAGCGCGACGTCGCCACGTTTCAGGCGCGGTTCGCCGAAGCCATTCAGCAGGGCGACGACTACTCCGGCAGCCGCACGGTGAACGATCTCGGCGGCGGCGTGAAGATGATCGACACGGCGACCGACTTCTCGTCGACTTCGCTGCGCAACACAGACATGCCGACCGACTTCGCGGTGAACGGCGACGGCTTCTTCGCAGTGCGCTCCCCCAATGGCGAGACGCTGCTGACGCGCGCCGGGAATTTTACGATCGACGCGAACGGCCAGCTTCGCACGCAAGACGGCTTGCCGGTGCTGGACGAAGCCGGCGGCGAGATTTCGATCGACAACACGCGGCCGTGGGACGTGCAGGCCGGCGGACGAATCATGCAGGACGGGGCCTCGGTGGGCGTGGGCCTCGTGCGGCCGGCGTCGCTGGGCGACCTCGTGAAGGTCGGCGGTAACATGTTCCGCTCGCTGGGGCCGACCGCTCCGGTGACCACGGAACTACGCGACATTCGCCAGGGGTTCTTGGAGCAGTCGGGCGCCAGTCCCACGCGCGAGATGATGGCCATGATCGAAACGACGCGGGCGTTCGAGGCCAACACGAAGCTGATTCAGTATCAGGACTCGATGATCGGCGGGTTGGTGAATCGAGTGTTGGGGAATGGGCAGGGGTAGGTTGGGGAGTGAGTGGTGAGTGGTGAGTGGTGGGGATTGAGTTGAGGGAGCGAAAATGAGCGTTCAAACTTTGTATACCGCCGCGACGGGCATGGATGCCCTCGAGACGAAGCTTGATGTGATCGCCAATAATATGGCGAATATCAACACGACCGCGTTCAAGAAGGACCGGGCGAACTTCGAGGACCTGTTCTACCGGCAGCTGCGACTGCCCGGGGCCACCGACGCGGACGGCAATCTCACGTCGACCGGCGTCGAAGTGGGCCTCGGCACGCGCGTGTCGAGCACGCAGACCAATCACGGCCAAGGGGCCATGCAAACGACGAACAACCCGCTCGACTTCGCAATCGAGGGCAAAGGGTTCTTCAAGGTCCAGAATCCGCAAGGCGGCAGCCTGTATACCCGCGCGGGGAATTTTGGCATCAACGCCAACAACCAGCTCGTGCTCGGCTCGGCCCAAACGGGGTGGGTGCTCGATCCGTCGATCCCCATTCCGCCGGAAGCCCTCAACGTCGTGGTCACGGCCGACGGGCAGGTGCAGTACAAGACCGCGGGCAACGACCAGCTGCAGACGGCCGGGCAGATGTCGATTTCGACGTTCCTCAATCCCGATGGCATGCTCAAGCTCGGCGACAATTTGTTCCAGGCAACCGACGCCTCGGGACAGCCGACCGACGGCACGCCGGGGCAGAACGGCGCGGGCGTCGTGCGGCAGGGGTCGCTCGAGGCATCGAACGTCGAGCCGGTGCAGGAGCTCATCGACCTGATCACGACGCAACGGGCGTTCGAGCTGAACTCGCAGGTGGTGCAAGCCGGCGATCAGATCATGCAGGTGGCGGCGAATCTGCGGCGCGTGTAGCGAGGAGCAGGGAGCCTGGAGCAGGGAGTAGGGATTCTTAACTTATGATTGCTCGGCAAATCATTGCTGTGTTTCTGCTTGCTGGCCTTTCGGTCGGCGTGGCTGGCGGCGCGGAAGTTGTGCTGCGGGCCGATGCGGTGCTCAGCGGATCGATCGTGCGGCTGGGCGACGTTGCCGATGTGACCTCGGCGGTGGCAGGCGAAGCGGCGGAGCTGGCGGCGATTCCGCTCTTGCCCGCGCCGGCTCCGGGGACGCAAGTGTTCCTGAGCGTGACGCAGTTGCGCGACATGCTGGCGGCCAACGCGGTGGCGGTGGGCGCCCTCGACATTCGCGGCGCCGCGACGGTGGCCATTACCACGCCGGCGATTAACGCCCCGCCGCGGCACAATGGAATCGAGATTGCCAGCGAGCGGCCGGAGCGCGAGGAAGTTCAAACGCAAGTCGCTGCGGCCATCGTTCAATATCTCCACGAGAAGACCGGCCACGATCTGTGGAACGTCAAGGTTGGCGTCGAGCCGAAGCTCGTCGACCTGTACTGGCGCGCGGGCTCGCAAGTGATCGTCAGCGGCGGGCAGGCGCCGTGGATCGGGCGGCAGCGATTCAACGTCGCCGCGGCCGATGCGAAGAGCGCTGGGGCACTCAAAACATTCGTCACGGTCGAGCGCATCGAGATGGCCGTCACGGCGCTGCGGCCGATTGCGGCGGGCGACTTTGTGCGGGCGACTGACGTGGCCCTGCGGCCGTATGCGGGCCGGCTGTCGGATCTGGCGGCGCGGTCGCTCGAGGAAGTGATCGGTAAGGAAGCACAGCACGCGATCCGGCCGGACGCGATCCTGCTGACCAGCCACGTGCGGGCGCCGCTGCTGGTGAAGCGCGGCGAGCGCGTGTCGGTGCAGGCGCGGGCCGGCGGCATCGTCGTGCGAACCTACGGCACGGTGCAGCAGGACGGCAGCCTCGGCGACCTGGTGCAGGTGCAAACGCTGGAAGGCCGCGAGCGGTACGCCGCCCGCGTGTCCGGCGTGCGAGAGCTGGAAGTGTTTGCCGCGGGAGCCTCGGCGGAAGAGGTCGCTGCGGCGGCGCGGTAGGACGGAGAACGGGAGTCGGATAATGGCGAGCTACATGACACACCGATTGATCTTGGCGAGTGTCGCGATTTGCTCCGCGATGGGCGTCGCGCGCACTTACGCCCAAGACGGCAGCCTCATGCTGTCGCAGGAGCCGACGACGGCTCCAACCATTGCAAGTAGCTCGTTCATCTTTCGCGAACTGCCGCCCGAATCGCGGATCAGCGAGCTGAAGCAGCACGACATCATCACGGTACTCGTGTCGTACAACACGCGGATGACCAGCGAGGGCGACGCCGAGGCGCGGAAGACGTCCAACCTCACCGCGGTCCTTTCAAGCTGGATTCGCTTCGACGGCAAAAGCGTTAAGCTCGCGCCGCAAACCGAAGGCGATCCGCGCGTGCAGGGCACGTACAACAGCCAGTCGCGGGCCGAGGCGGACGTGGAACTGCGCGACACGATGACCTTTGAAATGGCCTGCGAGATCATCGAAATCCGGCCGAACGGCAATCTGTATATCGAAGGCAACCAGACGATTACCAACAACGAAGAACAATGGAAATTGTTTGTGTCCGGCGAGGTGCGCCGCGAGGCGATTCAACCGGACCGCACGGTGAGCAGCCGCTCGATCGTGCACCTGAACATCCGCAAGGAAGAGGTCGGCCAGGTGCGCGACGGGTATGCCCGCGGGTGGTTTGCGGCTTGGTATGACAAGTACAAGCCGTTTTGATGGGGCGCGCGGAGACGCGCTCCGCTGCGGCGGACCTACGCGTCGCGGCTAAACACTGACGGATTTTCAACGAACACTTTCGCCTCGCTCCTGCAATGAAAATCACTCGCATACTTCTGGTGTTCGCACTCGCTGCCGCCGCACTTGCGGGCGGCGAGGCTTCGGCTCGCACGGTGCTTCGCAATATCTGCCGCGTGAAGGGGCAGGAAGAGAACGTGCTGCGGGGGCCGGGGTTGGTCGTCGGGCTTGCCGGGACGGGCGAGGCGGGCGATCCGCTGACCATGCGGGCGATCGCGCAGGCCATGCAGGTGATGCGGAACCCGATTCCCGAGCTGCCGCTGGCGCCGGGCGGCGGGTTGAAGGACCTCGAGAAGATCAAGAACGTGGCGCTGGTGATCGTGACGGCCCACGTGCCGGCGGCGGGTGCTCGCCGCGGCGATAAGATCGACTGCTACGTAAGCGCGATCAACGGCAAGAGCCTGGCCGGCGGGCGTTTGGCGTTCGCCGCCTTGCAGGGACCCAACACGCTCGACCCCAAGACGTACGCAGTGTGCGAAGGGGCCATTCACCTGGAAGACGCCGCGCAGCCGCTGGCAGGCATCGTGACCGCGGGCTGCCAGATGGAAGAGGACGTGTTCACGCCATTCGTTCACGATGGCCGGCTCACGCTCATCCTCGACGAATACCACGCTAACTTTCAAACGGCGACCGAAGTGGTCGAGTCGATCCGCTCGCAATACTCCAGCGAAGGCGACAGCTTCGCCCAGGCGATCAACGCCTCGAACATCGTGGTCCAGTTGCCCACGCGGTATCAGGACGATCCGGTCGCCTTCGCGGCCGAGGTGCTCGAAACGATCGTGTACTCGCCGGAGCCCGAGGCGCGGGTGGTGATTAACCAGAAGACGGGCAGCATCGTCATCAGCGGCGATGTGACGATCGGCGACGTCGTGGTGTCGCACAAGAACGTGGTCATCGAAGCCGGTCAGTCGGCCACGTTTACGCCGCTCGACCCAGATAACGTCGACGATGCGAAGCTGCAGTCGCTGGTCACGGCGCTTAACTCGATCAAGGTGCCGCACGAGGACGTGGTGGAGATCATCAAAGGGATCCACCAGAACGGGAAGTTGCATGGGCGGTTGATTGTCGACTGAGCGTGGGAGTGAGTAAGTGAGTGGTGAGTGGTGGGCGGCCGTGTGTTGGGGAGTGGGTTATGGAAATCAATCCGGCGCAAATTGGGCAGGTGAAGCTGAAGGCGTTGAACCCGGGCGTCAACTCACCTGAGGAGCAGCTGGAGTCGGCCCGCGCGCTGGAAAAGGCGTACACGGACTTTATCGGGAAGACCTTCTTCGGGCAGATGATGAAGGCGATGCGGAGCACGGTGGACAAGCCGGCGTATTTTCACGGCGGGCAGGGCGAAGAGGTATTCAACTCGCAACTCGATCAGCAGTTGGCCGACTCAATGAGCGAGGCAAGCGCGCCGCAGATTTCGCAGCCGATGTTCGCGCGACAGTTCCCGCGACAGGCGGCATTGATTGCGGACGCGGATAAGGCGTCCAAGAGTTCGATGACGGATTTAGCGAGTTTGCGGCGAAGGTGAGCGTGTACCCGGGGCGTGGGGGGGG
>JANOIK010000762.1:0-4898 GCA_031407585.1 Planctomycetota bacterium
GCGGCTTGACGCATTGACCTCCGGGGCCAAACCGGAGAAAACCTCGGACCCGCGCCAGAAAAAGCTGGCATTTACGTCCTTAATGCGATTAAACTCCGAGAACGACTTTTCGCGCTCGACCGTCTCACGTAGCCATTGCACCATCTACGCCGGTCGCGCACGTGTTCTTGGATCGTGATTGTCCACATTGCTCTGCACCTGCTTCTCGTGGAGGGAATCCCGTGAGTATGCATCGCTGGTCTCGTCGTCCCAAATCTCGCAATTCGTCCCCCACCGCGTCGTCGAGCAAGCGCGCCGCGGGGTTGCGCCGGTCACGCGTCGGCGCGCTCGCGTCCCGCTTCGGGCTGGGCTTCGGCGTTGAACTCTTGGAAGATCGCCGCATGCTCGCGGCCGGAGCGCTCGACCCCACGTTCGACGACGGCTTCGCCCCCGCCGGCGTGGTGTTCCAGAACTTCAGCATCGAGGACATCGCGAACGCGGTCGCGGTCGACTCGGCGGGCCGCACGGTGATGGCCGGCACGTACGGCACGGGCGCCGTTAACTCGCGAGACTTCGCCGTGGCCCGCTTCAACGTCGACGGCTCGCTCGACACCACGTTCGGCGTCGGCGGCCTCGTGACGATCGACTTCGGAAACAATCGCGACGACGAGGCCCGTGATCTGTTGATCGATCCCTCCACCGGCAAGATCACGGTCGTCGGCTCGAGCCAAAACTCCAGTGGGATCACCGGCGTCGCCGTGGCTCGGCTGGACAGCACGGGCGCCCTCGATCTCACATTCGACGGGGACGGCAAGAACCGCGCGTTCACCACGAACGTCCTCGCTCCACCGATTCCGTCGATTCCGCTCAACTGGTCGATCGACGCGCGCAGCGCCGCGTTCGACGCCTCGGGGAACGTGGTCATCGCGGGACGCATTTCGCTGGTCGAGCTGGGCGGGTTCCAAGACTTCGTTGTCACCCGTTTCACCGCGGCCGGTGCTCTCGACACGACCTTTGCCACCGGCAGCGCCTGGGGCAATGGCTTCGCGGTCACCGACTTCGGCGATCTCGACGAAGCGCACGACGTGGCCGTGCAGGCCGATGGCAAGATTATCGCCGTCGGTCGCGGGCGGCAGCTCAGCGATTCGGCCGGCCTCCGGTTCGCGCTGGCTCGCTACAACTCCAACGGCACGCTCGATAGCACGTTCGACGCAGACGGAAAGGTGACCACCGACATCCCGGCGTATTCCGGCTCGCGGGGTCACGAGGCCAAGAGCGTGGCTCTCCAGATCGATGGCAAGATTGTCGTCGCCGGTTCGTCGTCCAACGGCTTCTCGAGCGATGTGATCGTGGCTCGGTACATCGCCGCCGGCCCGCTCGCGGGCACGCTCGACACGTCCTTCGCCGGCGACGGCATCAAGGACGACATCGGCGTGTTCGGCTCCGGTTGGGACGAAGGCAACGCTGTAGTTATTCAGCCCGACCAGGCCATCCTGGTCGCCGGGTTCTCGGAACCCTTCGGCGACTCGCAGCTCCTGCTGCTGCGGCTCACGACCAACGGCGCCCAGGACCCCACGTTCGACGCCGGCGGCTTCGACATCGGCGTCGTCACAACCGACGCCTCCACGACGCCCGCACGCTTCGACCAGGGCTACGATCTCGCCCTGACGCCGGACGGCAAAGCGGTCGTCGCCGGCCGCGTCTCCGGCGGCGGCGATAACAATATTCTGCTCGCTCGCTACGATCTCGGCTTGCTGGCGGTCGAGGCCGGCGGCCCGTACAACCTCGACGAACCAGGCGGGTCCGTCGAACTCTTTGGCAGCTCGACTGCGACTACGAACGAATCGGACTTCGTCTGGGATCTGGATGGCGATACAATTTTCGGCGAGACCGGGGCGGGCGCCGAGCGCGGCGACGAAACGGGCAGCAGTCCTACATTCACGGCCACGGCTCTCGACGGGCCGGGATCAATCACCGTCTCGCTGCGAGTCACGGTCGGTCTCGACTCGGCCATCGACACGGCGACCATCAACGTCGCCAACCTGCCGCCGACCGCCGTGTTCGCCAATAGCGGCCCGGTGAACGAGGGTGGCAGCGCGACCGTGTCCTTTAGCGGCCAGACCGATCCCAGCCCGGCCGACGTGACCGCGGGCCTGCGCTACGCCTACGATTTCGGCAACGATGGCTCTTGGGAGGTCGGCAGTCCGATCTACGCGAGCGCGTCGCTCGCCGACAGCGTCAGCGTGCCGGCCAGTTATCTGGACGACGGTCTGGAGGCGCCTCAAGTGAAGGCGCGCATCATCGACAAGGACGGCGGGTTCAGCGAGTACGTCACCATCATCACGGTCAACAACGTGGCGCCAACGCTCACGATCAGCGGCGCCGCCAACGTGAACGAAGGCTCTAGCTACACGCTCAGCCTGTTGTCGATCGATCCGGGCGCCGACACGATCAGTTCGTGGACCATCGACTGGGGCGACTCGACTGACCCCGAAGTCGTCTTCGGCAATCCTTTGAGCGTGTCGCACACCTACGCCGACGGTGGCAATCCGTCGACCGCCTACACGATCACCGCCACGGCGACGGACGAGGACGGCACGTTCGCATCGAACTCGAAGAATGTGTCGTTACTCAACGTCGCGCCGACGGCCGAGGCGGGCGGACCTTACGCGACGTTCGACGACTGGCCGATCTCGCTCAGCGGCAGCGGGACGGACCCGGCCGGTGACGACGATCCGCTCACGTTTACGTGGGACTTGAATGGCAACGGGGTCTTTGGCGAGACCGGTCTCGCCGCCACGCGCGGCGAAGAAGTGGGCGCCAACCCCATCTTCAGTCCCGCCGGCCTCGGCGGCCAGACGTATACCGTCCACGTGCAAGTTTCCGACGGCGACGGCGGCGTGACGACAGATTCGACCACAATTCAGGTGCTCTCCCAAGGCACGCTGCTGATCGACGGCGTGCTGCACATCGTCGGCGGTAATGCCAACGACGTCGTGCTCATCGGCCAGTGCGGCGATTCGATCATCGTGGCCGCGACGTTCAACAGCAGCAACCCGCTGGTGTTCGACGAGGATGACGTCGACTCGATCAACGTCCGCACCCGCGGCGGCAACGACATCGTGCTCACCACGTGCAGCGTCACCGTCGACATGACGATTGACGGCGGCTCGGGCAACGACATGCTCATGGGAGGCGGCGGCGACAACCTCCTCATCGGCGGCACGGGCAACGACACGCTCTATGGCGCCGATGGCGACGACGTGCTGCTCGGCGGCAGCGGTAACGACGACTTGCTCGGCGGCAACGGCAACGACGTGCTCGTCGGCGGCAGCGGCAACGACAACCTCTGCGGAGGGAACGGCCGCGACCTCATCATCGGCGGCGAGGACCACGACGACATCGATGGCGGCGCCGACGACGATATCCTCATCGGCGGCTACACGGTCCACGACAACGATCTGGCGGCCCTCGACCAGATCATGACCGTCTGGACGGGGCCGTTGACGTTCTTGCAACGCGTGGCGGCGCTCACGCACAACACCACGGGGCTGCTCCGGACCGGAAACGTGGTCGACGACAACGACCAGGACGAACTGGACGGCGGCTCGGGTCGCGACCTGTACTTCGCCGACATGAGCAAGAGCGGCGACGGCGTGAAAGACGTCGTGGCGATCCAGAACGCGCTCGATGCGATCGTGGCGGTGAACTAGCTCGCTGCGATAACAACAACTCCAACTCTCCGGCTCCTTCCCCCTCCGAGGGGAGGGCTGGGGAGGGGGTTGCAGCTGGTACACGGATGGGCTCCGTACAAGGCATCGCGTGTACCCGCTGCATCACTTCTCCCCTAACCCCTGCCCCTCAAGGGGAGGGGAAGGGAGAGTTTTTAGCGCGTCGGCTTGCCCCGGCGCCTATCTGGCGGGAGATCCGCACGATCGATCCGATCGCGCCGATTCTGCGGTCATAAAACCCGAGCGGCCCCACCGCCTGCCAGGGGCCAGTCTCCGCCGTGGATGACCTACCCTTGGGGCATGGCAACCACTGCGCTAGAACTCGGAGAGGGTGCGCTTCTGGAGTCGCTGCTCGGCGGCGATTCCTACCACCCCGCGGAACCTCAGTCCCTCGAAGAGACGGGCCTCAGCCCCGTCGTCATCGAAACGCTGATCATCAAGTTCCTGCTTCAGGTGGGCTCGGCCAGCGGCCGCGAGATCGCCACCCGCATCTGCCTGCCGTTCCGCATCCTGGAAGACATGCTGCTGGCGATGCGCAGCCGGCAGTTTGTGCAGCACAAGGGCCAGGCGGCCCTGAGCGACTACTACTACGCGCTGACCGACCTGGGCGCCGACCGCGCCCGCGCCGCCGCCAGCGGTTGCGCGTATGTCGGCCCCGCGCCGGTGCCGATGGACGACTACGTGATGAGCGTCGACGCCCAGACGGTCCGTGCCGAGGTGGTTCGCCGTCGCGAGCTGGACGCCGCGTTCGCCGACATCATGGTCGACCCCGCGATGATGGACCTGCTCGGCCCCGCGATCAACTCGGGCGCCGGCCTGTTCCTGTACGGCGCCCCCGGCAACGGCAAGACCACCATCGCCAAGCGCATCACGCGCTGCTTCGGCCAGCATCTGTGGATTCCGCAGACCATCGTCGAAGACGGGCAGATGCTGAAGCTGTTCGACGCCTCGTTTCACGAACCGTTGCGCACCAGCGAGTCGAGCCTGATCAAGAGCGGCGGCCACGACACCCGCTGGATCAAGATTCGCCGCCCCACGGTGGTCGTCGGCGGCGAGCTGACGATGGACGCCCTCGAAATCCGCCACGACGCGGTGACGAACGTCAGCGAAGCCTCGCTGCAGATGAAGAGTAACGGCGGCTGCCTGCTGATCGACGACTTCGGCCGGCAGCGCATCGCCCCGGCCGAG
>JANOIK010000764.1:0-8644 GCA_031407585.1 Planctomycetota bacterium
GTACCCAGCGGTCACGGCGTCTTGCCCCGATTTTCCCGCGCGCTCCGCTTCTGCGACAAACTGGTCGATCCGCCCGCCGTGGCCGGTGAGCAGGTCGCCGTTGAGGTACTGGATGGCGTAACTCAGACACCAGCTCTCGACAAGCACATACCACATGTAAACGGCCAGTGGAATGAGCAGCGCGAGCGACCCGAAATACTTGGCCAGCCGATTGGGCCAAATCACGGAATAGATCCCGGGCGCCGAGTTAAACCCCCGCATGCCGCCGTAGCGGCCCATAGTCCACTCGGCCCAGGCAAGGGGGATTCCGATGATCAGCAGCGCTACGAAGTACGGCAGCATGAAGGCGCCGCCGCCATGCTGCACCGCCAGGCCGGGGAATCGAAGGTAATTGCCGATGCCGACGGCCGACCCGGCCACGGCCATGATCACACCCATTCGCGTGGCAAACCGCTCGCCGCCAGGTGACTGCTTGCTCGACACGACAGAGTGACCTGTGGGATGAGAAAAGGAGGGCAGCTAGCTCGATTTAGCGGGATGCCTTTTATCTGATAAACGGTTGTCCGTCAATGACTTACGGTGGAACCATCTTTGGCAGGCGGGATTATTCAAATAGGCAGTTGTCATAAATGGTGGTTCTCGTAAGATAAGTGTTGAAACTCCTTGCGACGGAACTGGTTACAGCGAGTCACTGGGAGTGGACAGCGAATTTGATAGCAACCCCACGACCATGAACACCCAAACGCCAGCCGTCGAGGCATCCGATCGGACGATTGTCGATTTCCTTCGCCGCAAGGGCGAGGCGAGCATCGGCGATTTGGTCGAGCTGTTGGGCGTCACGGCAACCGCCGTGCGGCAGCGGCTCACGCGGCTCATGGAGCAAGGGCTTCTCGCTCGGCAGTCCGAAGCGGCGGGGCGCGGGCGTCCGATGCATCGCTACTCGCTCACGCCCGCAGGCGCTCGGTCAGCGGGGAATAACTACGGCCAGTTGGCGCAGGTGCTGTGGGACGAAGTGCGAGCGATCAAGGACCCGCAAGTTCGGCACGGCCTGCTGCAGCGCGTGTCGCAGCGGCTCGCGGAGCTGTATCGCGGGCAAGTGCAGGGCGAGACGCTCGAGGCGCGGATGGGCGCGCTCGCCGCGATCATGGCGGAGCAGAACCTACCGTTTGAGGTCGACCGCTCGGCCGAGCTGCCGGTGCTGACCGCTTTGGCGTGTCCTTACCCGGACTTGGCGGAGCGCGACCGCAGCGTGTGTGCGATGGAAAAAATGTTGATCTCGGAGGCCCTCGGCGAGAGCGTACGGCTGAGCGCGTGCCGGCTCGACGGCGCCACGTGTTGCACGTTCGAGCCGAGTGCGGTTGGGACTCAGTTGGTGGGAGCGACGCCGGTCGGCGCCTAGTGCGGGTGGGGGTTTTCACGGTACGCTAGCAAGATTGGATTGAACCGCGAGCGGCAAGGGAACGGCCGGCGCGAAACCATCGAATCGGGACGCAAATCATGAATCAATCATCGCCAATCGACCGCCCCGGGGCGCAGCCGTGGATCGAAGGCCGCTTTGAGGAGAACGTCATCACCACGACGATCGAGCAGGCCATCAACTGGGCTCGGCAGGCCAGCGTTTGGCCGCTGACGTTCGGGCTGGCGTGTTGCGCGATCGAGATGATGGCCGCGGGGGCGAGCCGCTTCGACATGGATCGCTTTGGCGCCGGCGCCTTCCGGGCGACGCCGCGGCAAGCTGACCTCATGATCGTGGCCGGCACGGTGACGTATAAAATGGCCAGCCGCGTGCGGCGGCTCTACAACATGATGCCCGATCCGAAGTTCGTCATCGCCATGGGCGCGTGCACGGTGGGTGGCGGGCCGTATTTCAAGTACGGCTACCACGTCGTGAAGGGCGTCGATTTGGTCGTGCCGGTCGACGTGTACGTCCCAGGATGCCCGCCGCGGCCGGAAGCGCTGCTCGAAGGGCTGATGCGTATCCAGGACAAGATCAAGGGTCACCGCATCGCGCGGCAAGCCGGGGCGAGCGTGGGCACGAAGGTCGACGATGAGCTGCCGGTGCCGCATCACAGCGGTTACGTGGCGCCGCCGGTGGAGACGGAGCCGTTGTTTGATCATCAGAAGATTACGGGATAAACGCGCTCGAAGTGCGAGCAATCACACACTTAGAACCAGTTGCATATTTCGATGACTGAAACGCTGAAGATTACGAACCTGCATGTGTCCGTCGAGGACAAGCCCATCCTTCGCGGCGTCGATCTGACGATCCGTCGCGGCGAGACGCACGCGCTCATGGGGCCCAACGGCTCCGGCAAGAGCACGCTCGGCAACGCGATAATGGGGCACCCCAATTACGAGGTGACCGAGGGTACGATCGAGCTCAATGGGCTCGATGTGCTGGCGATGGACGCGTCGGAGCGGGCCCGCGCCGGCGTCTTCATGGCGTTCCAGCGGCCGATGGCGATCCCCGGCGTGAAGATGGCCGACTTCCTGCGGCACGCGACGACGAACGTTCGCAATCCGGCTCGCAAGGAGGGCCAGGAACTGATTCCCATGCGGCAGTTTCGCAAGGAGCTGACCGAGAAGATGGACCAACTGCGGATGGACGTGGAGTTCGCCCGGCGGTACGTGAACGACGGGTTCTCAGGCGGCGAGATGAAGCGGGCCGAGATTCTGCAGCTCGCGATGCTGCGGCCGAAGTTCGCGATTCTCGATGAGACGGACAGCGGCCTGGATGTGGACGCGGTGAAGCTGGCGAGCCAGAGCATCGCGGAGATCACCAACGACGCCACGGCCGGCGAGATGGGCATCCTCATTATCACGCATCACGACCGGTTGCTGGAGCACAATGTGCCGGACTTCACGCACGTGATGTTGGGCGGGCGCATCGTGGAGACGGGCGGCGTCGAGTTGGCTCGCGAACTGTACACCGACGGCTACGATCGCATCCGCGCGGCGTATCCCGACGCGGCGGCGGCGGGCGACGAGATGCGACAGACGGCGAGCGCCGCGGTTTAGTTTGATTGCACAGTGTTTGGGTTGGCAGCGACATAAGGCAGCAAAGTTATGGCTACCGATTTGATGGATAACGCCACCATTGGCGAAATCAATAAGTACGACTTCATCACGCCCTCGCACGACGTGTTCAAGGCCGCGCGCGGCTTGAATTCCGCAATCGTCGAGCAGATTTCCGAAATGAAGTGCGAGCCGGCGTGGATGCGCGACTACCGGCTGGAAGCGCTGAAGATCTTCGAGTCGAAGCCGATGCCCAAGTGGGGCGGCAACATCGGCATCGATTTTCAGGACATCTACTACTACCTGAAGCCGACCAACGGTCAGGGCAAGACGTGGGACGATGTGCCGCAGGACATCAAGGAAACGTTCGACCGGCTGGGCATTCCCGAAGCGGAGAAGAAGTTTCTCGCTGGCGTGAAGGCCCAGTTCGAGAGCGAAGTGGTCTACGGCTCGCTGCAAGAGGATCTCGGCAAGAAGGGCGTGCTCTTCACCGACACCGACACCGCGGTCAAAGAACACCCGGACCTGGTTCGCCAGTATTTCGGCAAGATCATTCCGTCGACCGAC
Organism: Planctomycetota bacterium; assembly: GCA_031407585.1. GTDB lineage: Bacteria > Planctomycetota > Planctomycetia > Pirellulales > Lacipirellulaceae > Lacipirellula. The sequence goes on from JANOIK010000764.1 coordinate 3,583, forward strand.
AACAAGTTCGCGGCCCTCAACTCGGCCGTGTGGTCTGGCGGCTCGTTCATCTATGTGCCGAAGGGCGTGAAGATCGAGTTCCCGCTGCAGGCGTACTTCCGCATCAACGCGGAGCGGATGGGACAGTTCGAGCGGACGCTAATCATCGTCGACGAAGGCGCCGAGGTTCACTACGTCGAGGGCTGCACGGCGCCGATGTACTCAAGCGAGAGCCTGCACTCGGCCGTGGTCGAGATTGTCGTGAACAAGCACGCTCGCTGCCGATACACGACGATCCAAAACTGGGCGAACAACATTTACAACCTCGTGACCAAGCGGGCGATGGCCTACGAAGGCGCGCTCATGGAATGGATCGACGGCAACCTCGGCAGCCGGCTGACGATGAAGTACCCGGCCGTGTACATGATGGAACCGGGGGCCCGCGGCGAGATTCTGTCGATCGCGTTTGCGTCGAAGGGGCAGCACCAGGACGCGGGCGCCAAGGTGGTGCACTGCGCTCCCAACACGCGCAGCCGGATCATTTCCAAGAGTATCTCGAAGAACGGCGGCCGGGCGAGCTATCGCGGGCTGTGTCAGGTGCAGGACGGGGCGGTGGGGTCGAAGAGCAGCGTCGTGTGCGACGCGCTCATTCTCGACCCGCAGAGCCGAAGCGACACGTATCCGTACATTGAAGTCGAGGAGCAGGACGTGCAGGTCGAGCACGAGGCGAGCGTCTCGCGCATCGGCGAGGAGCAACTGTTCTACCTGATGAGCCGCGGGCTGACCGAAGCCGAGGCGAGCTCGATGATCGTGAGCGGGTTTATCGAACCGCTGATCAAGGAGCTGCCGATGGAGTACGCGGTGGAGATGAACCGACTGATCGAGTTGCAGATGGAAGGCAGCGTGGGGTGAGCTTGGGCGCACCCCCATCACACGGGCGGAGACGAAACCATGAGCACAGTCACTGATCCTATGACTGAACGGCTCATCGCTGAGCTCTACACAGTCGAGGGGAAAGCCGAGATCGTTGACGGAAGGATTGTGCACATGAGCCCCACGGGCGGACAGCCGAATCGAGCAGCGGCGACAATACATTTCAGCCTTCGCTCGTGGGAGAAAAAAACGGGGCGTGGATGGGCGTTTGCCGATAACACCGCCTTCGTCGTGCAGTTGCCGCACCGAAATTCCTTTAGTCCGGATGCGGCATACTTTGCAGGTCATGCTCCGAGCATGGGGTTTCAGACCGGCGCGCCGACTTTTGCGGTGGAAGTGAGAAGCGAAGGCGACTACGGCCGGTCGGCAGAACGCGAAATGGCCGCCAAGAGATCTGATTATTTCACCGCAGGGACTTTGGTTGTTTGGGACGTCGACCTTCAGAGCGACGATGTCGTGCGCGTCTATCGCGCCGCCTCGCCGGATCAACCCAAGATTTATCGTCGCGGCGAACATGCCGAAGCCGAGCCGGCTGTTCCAGGCTGGACGATGCCGGTTGATGAATTGTTTGAATAGTTCGAATTGAGTGATCAAGAGATACGATGCCTACCACGCTGACCGCCACGGGGTTTACGCCCGCTGCTTTCGACGCCTTTCTTGCCTCGCGGAATGAGCCTGGGTGGTTGGCCGATGTGCGCCGCCGCGCGTGGGACCGCTTCAACGAGCTGGGCATGCCGGCGCGCAATGACGAAGAGTGGGTGCGTACCGACATTCGGCTGTTCAAGCTCGATCGGTTTGGGCTGCCAGACGCGCAGCCACCGGCGGTCGAGGCTCCGCAGGGCTTGCTTTCGCAGGGCGTTGCCCTGGGCGGGCAGGCGATCACGCTTGATAGTGCGACGACCGAATCGACGATCGACAAGAAGTGGGCGGATAAGGGCGTGCTTTTTGGCGGCATCGAGCGGATGCTCGCGGAGCATGGCGACCTGCTGCGGCCGTTTTTCGAGCGGCGCGTGGTGGATCCGAATCGCGACAAGTTCGCGGCGCTCAATGCGGCGTGTTGGGCGGGCGGCGCACTGCTCTACGTGCCCAAGCGGGTTACGGTCGATGCGCCGTTTTACGCCCTCTCCGGAATGACCGATGGCGGCGTCGATCTCACGAAAACGCTGGTGATCCTCGACGAAGGCGCCGAGGCGACCATGCTGAGCGAGACCGCGAGCGTCGGTCCGAATGCCGGCGGGTTCCACTGCGGGTCGATCGAACTGCTTGTCGAGCCCGGGGCGCGACTGCGTTATGTGAACTTGCAGAACTGGGGCGACCAGGTTTGGCACTTCGCCCACCAGAAGGCGCACGTTGCCGAAGGCGCGACGCTGCAGTGGACCATCGGCGCTCTCGGAGCACGGCTCGCCAAGGTGAACCAGCACGTGGCCCTCACGGGACGCGACGCCGAGGCTCAGGTGAACGGCGTGATGTTCACGCAGGGCAGGCAGCACCTTTCGTACAACACGCACCAGCATCACATGGCGCCGAACTGCCACAGCGATTTGCTCTACAAAGCGGCGCTGCAGGACGACTCGCGCACTGTGTGGCGCGGGATGATCAAGGTCGATCGCGACGCCCAGAAGACCGACGGCTACCAGCGGAACGACAATCTGATGCTCGCTCGCACGGCGCGGGCCGATTCGATTCCGGGGCTCGAGATCGAGGCCGACGACGTGCGCTGCACGCACGGCAGCACGAGCGGCCGCGTGGACGACCAGCAGGTCTTCTACGCGATGACGCGCGGCTACACCCGGCAGGAAGCGGTGCGGATGATCGTCACGGGATTCTTTCAGCAGGTGTTCGATCGCATTCCGATCGAGAGCGTTCGCGAAGCGTTGGGCGAAGCCATCGGCCGCCGGGTGCGGGCGATTCAACGTACATGAAGTGGGCACTCACGTTCCTAGCGACCCTCGTGACGTGTGGGCTCGTATACGTCTGGTGCTTTTCATACTGGGCTGGCGGGTTGTGGTTTGTCGTTCTTCCAGCGATGTTGATTCTTCAACTCGTCGTGCTTCGGTTTCTCGTAAAGAACGGACAGAAGTCGTGATCGCGACCGAATTCATCCCAGTCGCCCGTGTGACTGAATTGCCCGATCCGGGGTCGATGCTCGTGGAAGTGAGCGACCGGCTGGTCGTGCTGATTCACGCCGCGGGTCATTGGTACGCGCTCGACGACGTGTGTACGCACGATGGCGGTCCGTTGAGCGACGGGCCGCTCGACGCGGCCGAGGGTACAATTGCCTGTCCGCGGCACGGGGCGAAGTTCGACATCGCGACCGGCGCTGCGGTGACGATGCCAGCCATCAAGCCGACAGTGGCGCACAAAGTGAAGGTCGAGGGCGATCAGGTCCTGGTGCAGATTAACGACGCCTGATCGGACGAACGAAACGATTTATACGCTCGCAGCGAGAGGATTCTGCCATGGCCATTGCTGAAGACACGGTGCGCGAAGCGCTCAAGCAGGTGATTGACCCCGAGCTGTTCGTGAACATCGTCGACCTGGGGCTCATCTACGACGTGAAGATCGCGGAGACCGACGACGGCAAGTGCAATGTCGACGTCGAGATGACGATGACCAGCCCCGCGTGCCCGGCGGGGCCGCAGCTGTTGGGGCAGTCTAAGGCGGCGGTCGGCAATCTTGAGAACGTGGGCGCGGTCGATGTGCGGCTCGTGATGGATCCGCCGTGGACGCCCGATCGCATGACCGAGGATGCGCGCGATCAGCTCGGGATCTTCTAAAAGCATAAAGCCGGCGATGGTATCGCCGGTCCGGGAATTCCGCCCGGCGATACCATCGCCGGCTTTATGGCCATGCACGTCTTTCTTTACGAGTGGATCACGGGCGGCGGGCTGGTCGAGCAGCCGGGACGACTGCCAGAGTCGCTGCTGGCCGAGGGGTCGGCGATGATCGCGGCGCTGTCCGCCGACTTCGCGGCAATTCCGAGTGCGCGGGTGACCGTGCTGCGCGACATGCGGCTCGATCGCTTGCCGCTGCCTGGTTGCGAGGTCGTTGAGATCGAATCGACGCCGCACTGGCGCGAGGAATTTGACCGTCTTGCCGGGTCCGCCGACCGCACGATGGCCGTGGCGCCGGAGTTCGACGGCATCCTTCGCAATACGTTGCGGCGCGTTGCAGACGCTGGCGGGCGCTCGCTCAATGTTTCGGACGAGTTCGTCGCGATTGCGGCGGACAAACATTTGACGGCGGAGCGCCTCTCCGCGGCGGGCGTCGCGGCGCCGGTGGGGCGACTGATCGATGCCGATGAAGAAAAGCTTCCGACGGACTTCACCTATCCCGCGGTGCTGAAGCCGTGCGATGGCGCCGGGTCGCAACACACGCTGTTGGTGCACGGCGCGCGCGACGAGCCGCCGGCCTACTCCTGGCCGCGACGGCTGGAGCGATTCTGTCCAGGCCGGCCGGCGAGCGTCGCTGCCCTCTGTGGACCCGCGGGCCGGACGATGCTGCCGCCGTGTTGGCAGCACCTGTCGGAGGACGGGCGCTTCGCCTATCGTGGCGGTTCGTCGATTCGAGAGGAACCGTTGGCTCAACGTGCGACGGCGCTCGCGACCGCGGCGCTCGACGCGCTGCCGCCGGCCGTGGGGTACGTGGGCGTCGACGTGGTGCTCGGCGGCGACCCTGACGGCCGGGACGATGTGGTGATCGAGGTAAACCCGCGGCTTACCACTTCGTACGTCGGCCTGCGATCGGTCGTGGCAGCGAACCTCGCCCAAGCGATGCTGCGGATTGCCGACGGCGAGCGCGTGGATGTCGCCGGCAATGGCGCCGCGGTGGAGTTCACTGCCGCCGGCGCGGTTTGGCGGCCACAGAACCATGGGACATGAAAGGCGACCCTCGCGTCGACCGCAACGATGAGGTGGATCGCACTCGATGTCGGTGGCGCCAACCTGAAAGCCGCGGACGGGCGCGGGTGGGCGGCCGCGCGGCCGTTTGCGTTGTGGCGAACTCCAGAGCGTCTTGCCGACGAGCTCGCAGCGCTGCTCGCCGCGGCGCCGTTGCACTCGGGGGTCGCCGCCACAATGACGGGCGAGCTGGCCGACTGCTACGCGACCAAGGCTGAGGGAGTGCGGGCGATTGTTGACGCGATTGTCAC
>JANOIK010000780.1:0-6223 GCA_031407585.1 Planctomycetota bacterium
CTCTCCCTTGAATCACCAAGTGACTCTCTCAGTATCCGCGGTCCCGCGGCGAATGCTAGCACTCCAGCGACCTTGCCGGTTACGAAGGCACGCGAAAACAGTGAAGCTTCTGAGTCGCTAGCGGGCGGGTTTTCTGCGGAAATTAAGGTCCGCGGAGGGTGCGCGTTCTCACCACGTCGGCTTAGAATGAGTCGCGAAACGGCAGCACGGATGTTGCCGTAATGCATCGTTCGGCGTGAGCGAAGTGGAGATTCGACATCGCGCCCAGTGTGGATGGTTCGACGGCAGCGGATGCCACGAAAGGCCCGCATCGCAAGAGAACGGATTCCGACGCGCCGCGGATTTCTGACCTAGAGTTCCTTTGGCCGCAAGACCTGCGCTGCTCCCCAAGCGAGCGCGGGTCGAAAATCGCGGCCATAACTCGTCACGATCTGGCCGTCCCCCCTCTGCGGCCGCATCACCACACTTTTCCACTGCAGGTTGGCAAACTCTCCGCTTCGATTCTCTGTGCTGCGCCCTGGATGGGGCCGTCGCGCAGACGAACTCCAGCGCGAGCGTCACGAGGGGACGGCATGGCACGGCAGCACCAAATCACGCCACGGACGCTCGGCCGCGTTGAGCAGCTCGAAGACCGCCGCGTCATGTCGGCGGACGCGGCCATCGATTTCATTCCCCCCGCGGAGCACTTCTCAGAGTTCGATCCGCCGCTTGTCGAGCAAACCTCGTCCTCGCAGACGGATGACGTCCCCGCGTTTCACCTCGACGAAGTCGACGCGCTGCCGCCGGTCGATCAGCACATCCTCGGCGACGCGGACTTTCTGATCGACACGAGCCTCGGCGGCTCGCTCGACGACTACATGAACAGCGTCGACCAGATGCTGCAGAGCGCCCACGCGCTCACCGGTTGGAACAGCGTGCGGACCAATTACGGCTTCTCGGGTCTTGGGCAGACCGTCGCGGTGATCGACAGCGGCATCGCGTGGAATCACTTCGCCCTCGGCGGGGGGCTGGGCGCGAACTATCGCGTGGTCGGCGGCTGGGACTTCACCGAAGAGAACGACAGCAACCCCTACGACGACGGCACGGCCGGCGGCCACGGCACGCATGTCTCGGGCATCATCGGCTCGAGCGACTCGACCCACACGGGCGTGGCGCCGGGCGTCGATCTCGTCGGCCTGCGCGTGTTCAACGACGCGGGGCAGGGCTTCTTCAGCTGGATCGAGAACGCCCTGCGGTGGGTGCACACCAACCGCAATGCGTTTGAGAACCCGATCACCGCGGTCAACATGTCGCTCGGCGTGTCGAGCTGGAACAGCGCCGCAATTCCCGCCTGGGCGAATCTCGAGGACGAGCTCGCGCAGCTCGAAGCCGACGGCATTTTCATCGCCGTGTCGGCAGGCAACAGCTATTCCACGTACAACACCGCGGGGCTGAGTTACCCGGCGGCAAGCCAGTATGTCGTGCCCGTGATGAGCGTGACCGACGCGGGCACGATGGCGACCTACAGCCAACGGCTGGGCCGCGCGATCGCGGCGCCGGGGTCGGTCATCACCAGCACCGTGCCCGACTACAAGGGCAACAACAACGGCATCGCGGACGATTTCATGAACATGAGCGGGACGAGCATGGCGGCGCCCTACGTGGCCGGCGCCAGCACGCTCGTTCGCCAGGCGATGCAGTTCGTCGGCATGACGAACATCAATCAGGACACGATCTACAACCACATGATGGCGACGGCGGACACGTTCTTCGACGCCGCCACGAACCAGAATTATAAGCGGCTCAATCTGGGCCGGGCGATCGACTCGCTGATGCCGGCGGACGATTTCGGCTCGACCTCCGCGGCGGCGTACAACCTGGGCACGATGACCGGCGCCACCTCGACCGCCGGCCGCATCAGCCAGCTTACCGACGTCGACTGCTTCCGGTTCACGGCATCGAGTAACGGTTTGGCGACGTTCGACACGACCTGCTCGGCCGGCATGACTCCCACGTGGCAAACGTGGGGGGTGACGGGCGCCAACACGGCGACGCCGGGGCGGATTTCGTTCAACGTCGTCGCGGGGCAAACTTACACGATCGGGCTTTCGTCGCCGACGGCGCTGGGCACGTACACGCTCGCGTCGACGTTCGCCCCGTCGTTCTCGTACACCGATTGGGGAACCGTCGCTTCGGCCCAGATGAACGATGTGAGCATCGCAGGCGAGCGATGGTTCCGCGTGCAGGCGTCGCAGGCCGGTTGGTTCGCGGCGCTCGGATCGTTCAACGCCGCGGGGGGCAGCGTGTCGGTCTCGCTGTACGACACGAACTTGCAGCAAGTCGCGACAGGCACGACCTGGGGCGGAAACTTCCGGGTCGACGCCGGCGTGGCAGCCAGCGCCGTGTACTACTTGCGAGTGACCGGCACGAACGCCGACGTCGACGTCAAGCTGCAGAACGTGGTGAGCCAGAGCGGCTCGGTCGTGACCGCGCTGGGCTCGACGGGCGACGATGTGGTCACGCTCGTCGCCGGCACATCGAACAAGCTCGCGATCAACGGTTTGGAATACTGGTTCGCGCCCTCGGCCGCCAACCAGTTCGTTATCGATGGGCGGGGCGGGAACGACTCGTTTACGATCACTGGCACCACGGCGAACGACGCGGCGACGATGCGCATCGGGACGATGACTTTCGCCGGCAGCGGTCTCACGGTGACGGCCAACAATTTCGAGACGCAATCGTTCAACGGCGGCGGCGGCGTGGACGACGCGATCCTCTACGATTCGGCCGGCAGCGATACGTTCACCACGACGCCCGCCTACACGCTGCTCACCGGCACGGGCTTCTCGACCCGCACCGACGACGTGGACAACGTCACTGCGTACAGCAACGCCGTGGGCGCCGGCCAGCGCGACCTTGCGTACATGTACGGCTCGAACGGCGACGACCGCTATGTGGGCCGCACCGTGTACAGCCTGATGGAAAGCGCCGGCGGCTCGCGCAACGTCGCCCACGGCTTCGACCGCGTCGACGCCTTCGCCGGGACGGGCGCCAACGACCAGGCGTTTATCTACGACTCCGCCGGGGACGACACGTTCGTCGGCCGGCCGGAGTACGCCGTGATGAGCGGCGGCGACTACTACAACGTGGTGCAGGGCTTCGACCGCGCCGAGGGCATCTCGAGCCTGGGCGGGTACGACCGCGCATACTTGTACGACTCGGTGGGCGACGACGTGTTCGTCGGCCGCCCGGATTACGCCTACATCAGCGGCACGGGGTACTACAACTTCGCCCGCGGGTTCGACCGCGTCGACGGCTACGCGTTCGCCGCTGGCGGCGTCGACCGCGCGTACCTGTACGACTCGGCGGGGAACGACACGTTTGTCGGCCGGCCGGAGTACAGCCTGCTCAGCGGCGCCGGGTTCTACAATCTCGAGTGGTCGTTTGAGGTGATGTACTCGTTCGCCACCGGCGGCGGCCGCGACATCGCCTACATGTACGACTCGGCGGGTAACGACCGCTACGTGGCGGGTCCCGAATCGAGCTACATGACCGGCGCCGGGTTCTACTACTACTGCCAGTACTACGAAGAGGTGTACGCCTACGCGTTCGCCGGCGGCAACGACACGGCCACGTTCACCGACAGCATCGGCAACGACTTGTTTTCGACGTCGACCGCCGGCGTGACAATGCGCGTTGGCACGAACGTGAACGCGGCGTACTCGTTCGACGACAATCGCGTGAACGCGACCGCGGGCGGAACGGATCGGCTGACGCATGGCGGCGTGGTGAGCGCCGACGCGTACTTCGGCCGCGCGAGCTCCGGCACGCTGACGCGTGCGGGGTCGCGCGTCGAGGCGACGGGGCTCGACGAAATCATCCTGTCGCTGTCGGCCGGCGCCACGCCGAGCGTGGACGTCGATGCGCTGGATTACGCGTTCTCGCAGGTTGGGGCGTAGGTGGAATTATCAAACTCTCCGGCTCCCTCCCCTCGGCGGGGAGGGCTGGGGAGGGGGGGTGCCGCGGGTACACGCGTTCACAAGCCGAGTACCCGCCTCGTCACCCCTCCCTAACCCTCCCCCTCAAAGGGAGGGGACCGGAGAATTCTTTGGTTAGGTGCGAGTCAGGCTCGTCATCCCCGCCCGCCCGCCGCGGCGGAGCAGCACGAAGTCGATCAGGCCGGTCGCGAAGCCCAGGCCGTAGCTCACGTGGAACGCCGCGAACACCAGCGGCAGCAGCGGCAACAGATCCCCTCCGGCGCGACGGGACGCCTGCAGCGATGCGAACATATTCGCCAGCGCGTACGCGGCTAGCCCGCTGACATACGCCGCGAGCAGCCACGGATGCAGCGGCGCGAGCGCCAGCCCGCCGATTAAGAACGCGACGAAGAAAATCGGCGCGAGCTGCCGCGGCGACGCGGGCCGGCCGTGCTTCTGCATGACGCGCACCTTCCAGTAGCCGTACTGCATGTACTGGCGAAACAGGCTCTTGAGCGACGCCCGCGGGCGGTACCAACTGCGGATCGAGCGCGACTGCCACAGCGTGCCGCCGGCGAGTTGGATGCGAAAGTTCAGTTCGTCGTCCTGGTTGCGCACGAGCTCTTCGTCGAACATGCCGAACTCGATGAGCCGGTCGCGCCGCCAGCAGCCGTAGACGACCGTGTCGACGGGCCCTTCGTACTCGGGCCGATGGAACCCGGCCCCGCCGGTGGAGAACGGCGAGTGAAACGCCGCACACACGGCGCGTTGCAGTCGGCCGCTGCCGCGCGTACAGGCCGGGCCGCCGACGTTGTCGGCCCCGGTGGTTTCCATGACCGCGACGCACTGCCGCACGTAGTCGGGGGCGTACTCGGTGTGGGCGTCCATGCGGACGATGATCTCGCCGCGGGCAGCTTGGATGGCGCGGTTCAGCCCGGCCGAAGTCGTGCGGCGCGGGTTGTCGACCATCCGCACGCGCGGGTCGCGCTCGGCGGCGGCCGCGATTTGCTCGCGCGTGCCGTCGTCGCTCATGCCGTCGGCCACGATCGCCTCGAACCCGCCCGTGGGCGATTCCTGCGCGAGAATGCTCGCGAGGCATGCGGCGATGTGCCGGGACTCGTTGCGACAGGGCACGATGATCGAGACGCGCGGCGACGCGATGGTCATGTGTGTGGGCCTTTCACACAGTTAACGGTGTGGCATGCCTTCGTCCTCGTAGGCATGTCTTTGGATTGCTCTTGGACATGCTCACGCGGACGAGAGCATGGCGCCCGGCGGCACACTGTAGTGCGGCGTTCATGCGGTCGGTCCTTCCGGTTGGATGAGCGCGAGATACGCGTAGCGGAGCGGCGGGATGCGCTCCAGCGCCGCGGCGAGCGTGGGGCTCAGCGGCGTGATGCGGCGCGCCAGCGGCGGCAGCAGCCCTAGCGACGCCAGCCGCACGTGCGAGCCGGCGAACAGCGAGCGGATCTCGCGTGCGCGGACGCCGCGAACCGCCTTGTTCTGCGGGTTGTTGTAACGGAAATCGAACCACGCGATCACGCCGCCGGGTCGCAGCACGCGGCGCATTTCGGCGGCGAGCGCCGTACGCATCTCGGGCGCCAGGATTGAGCTGAACACGGTGAACTGGCACACGAGATCGAAGCTCGCGTCGGGGTACGGCAACTCGGCGCCGTCGGTTTGCAGGTACTCGGCGCCGGGTTGCAGCCGGCGCGCCGTTGCGAGCCGATCCGCGTTGATGTCGCAGCCGTGCAGGCGCTCGGGCTCTGCGCCCCAGTGACCCAGCAACCGCAGCAGCCGGCCGTCGCCGCAGCCGACGTCGAGGATGTTTCGCCCGTCGAGGGACGCGAGGCCTGCTCGTTGCAGCATGCGCGCGAGCAAAAATTCGCGCCGCTGGGCGATTTGCAGGCTCCACAGGTCGGAGAACGAGTAGTCGCCCGGCGGGCGGTGGGCGTAGACGTCGAGGATGCGCGCCCGTTCGACGCTCATCGGATCGTCCGCGGGCTCGGAGTTGCGGAACACGCGTAGATTGGAATTCGTGGGCATGGCGAAGTCCTTCGACTTGATTCTGGTTTCTCCGTTCCCCTCCCCTTGAGGGGGAGGGGTTAGGGGAGGGGTGTTGAAGCGGGTACTCGCAGCGAGTACCTGATTCATCCCCCCACCCAATCCCACCCCCCCGAGGGGGGGGGCCCCGGGGGTTGTAATTATGTGCGGCGCGCGCAGGCCAAATATGTATACACAAAAACCAGATTTGGCAAAAGCATATT
>JANOIK010000802.1:0-1742 GCA_031407585.1 Planctomycetota bacterium
CCGCGTCGTGCCGGTTTATATCTGGGCGCCTGAGGAAGAGGGCCGCTGGCCGCCCGGAGCCGCGTCGCGGTGGTGGCTGCACCACTCGCTGGCGAGCCTGGCCGAGCAGCTTGAACAGCTCGGCTCGCGGCTGATCATCCGCCGCGGGCCCACGATCGACGCGATCAAGACTCTCATCGAGGAAACCGGCGCCGACCGTGTCGTGTGGTGCCGCCGCTACGAGCCCGCCGCGATCGAGCGCGACACGGCGGTGAAATCGGCGCTCGCTGCCGCGGGCGTCCGCGCCGAGAGCTTCAACGGCAGCTTGCTCCACGAGCCCTGGACGGTTGCGACGAAGCAGGGCCGTCCGTTCCAAGTGTTCACGCCGTTTTGGAAGGCGTGCCGTGCGCTGGAAGTGGATCACGCACCGGAGCCCGCGCCCGATAAGCTCGCGCCGCCAAAGGTGCAATCGGCCAGCCTGCCGCTCACAGAGCTCGAACTCCTCCCGCGCATCCCCTGGGACCGCCAATTCTACGACGCCTGGACCCCTGGCTCCCCCGCCGCGGAGCAGCGACTGGCCGACTTCGTTGCCACCGGCCTCGCCCATTACGAAGACGCGCGGAACCGCATCGACGGCGACGGCTTCTCGCGTCTCTCGCCCTACTTGCACTGGGGCGAGCTCAGCCCGCGACAAGTGTGGGCCGCGGTCGGCTCCGGCTCGGGCGCCGAAAAGTTTCGCGCCGAACTGGGCTGGCGGGAATTCGCCCACCATCTGCTCTACCACTTCCCGCGCACCGCCGAGGAGCCGCTCCGCGAACAGTTCCGCAAATTCCCGTGGTCGCGCAGCACGAAGCGCCTGCGAGCCTGGCAGCGAGGCCGCACCGGCTACCCCATCGTCGACGCCGCGATGCGAAACCTCTGGGCCACCGGCTTCATGCCGAACCGGGCTCGCATGATCGTGGCGTCGTTCCTCACGAAGGACCTGCTGCTCAAGTGGCAAGCTGGCGTCCACTGGTTTTGGGACACGCTCGTCGACGCCGACCTCGCGAACAACACGCTCGGCTGGCAATGGTCCGCCGGCTGCGGAGCGGACGCCGCCCCGTATTTCCGCGTGTTCAACCCCACGCGGCAGGCCGAGCAGTTCGACCCCGAGGGCGCCTACATCCGCCGCTGGGTTCCGGAGCTATCCCGCATGCCCGTGCCGTGGATTTTCAAGCCCGCCGAAGCGCCCAATAATGTGCTAAGCGCCGCGGGCGTGCGTTTGGGCATTGACTATCCCAAGCCAATCGTCGATCACGCCCAAGCGCGTGACGCCGCACTCGCCGCCTTCGCGAAGATCAAGTAAGTCAGGCTTTCCAGCCTGACAAGCAGTACCAAACGACGCGCAAGTCAGGCTAGAAAGCCTGACCTACGAAAAAGGATCGCCGTGCGACGGACGCCTCCGGAACTCGAAGTCGCCGGCATGGAAGCATTTCACGCATGCACGCGTCGCTGGTTCGCCGACGCGCTGGAGACGCCCACCACCATCCAGCGCCGCGCGTGGCCCGTCCTCGCCAGCGGCAAAAGCGCGCTGCTGCTCGCCCCCCCCGGTTCCGCCAAAACCCTCGCCGCTTTTCTGGCGGCGCTCGACCGGCTGATGTTCCCGCGCGAAAATTATTCCGGATCCCTCCCCTCGGCGGGGAGGGTTGGGGCGGGGGGAGTGGCGGGCGAGAGCGTTCATGGGCCCCCGGACCCACCCAACCACCCCGCGGGGGGTGGGGGGG
>JANOIK010000808.1:0-7759 GCA_031407585.1 Planctomycetota bacterium
CGCTGGTGGCACGCGCTCGGCGGCGGCCGGCCGGTTTCGGCGGTCGTGCCGATCGAGGCGTACGCGCCGCTGACCTCGCTCAGCGACTCACGCCGGGTGTGGCGCGAGCGGCATGCGACGCTGCGCGCGCTGTGCAGCAGCGCCGGGATCCGCGAGCATGCCGTGATCGGCGGCAGCGATTGCTGGCCGGTGATCCGCGAGGCGCTCTCCGGCATCGCGCTGCTGCAGTGGCCCTGGTCGGCCCGCGCCATGGACGAGGCGGGGGCCGCGCTCGATGCGCTCCGCCCGCAGGTCGCGCTGACGTATGCCGAGGCCGGAGGCTGGGGCCGCGCGCTCATGCTCGAAGCCCGGCGTCGCGCCGTCGCCTCGGTCGGACTGCAGCACGGGTTCATCCATCGCCACTGGCTCAACTATCTCCACGAGCCGGACGAGATGCTGCCCGACCAGGAGAACCCCGCCGATCGCGGGTTTCCGCAGCCGACGCTGACGCTGGCGTTCGACGAGTACGCGGCGCGTCATCTTGAACAGGCGGGACGGTTTCCCCGGACGTCCTTCGCCGTCACCGGAAGCCCGCGGCTCGACGCGCTTGCCGTCGCGGCCGGGGGCCTGACCGCCGACGCCATTGAGCGCGCGCGAATCGAGGCGGGGGCCGCGCCGCAGAACGCGCTCGTGCTGTTCGTCGGCAAGTACCGCGAGGCACGCCACGTCCTCCCGGCGCTCGCCGACGCCGTCGCCGGCCTGCCGGACGTGCACCTGGAGCGATCGACCAAGCGACCCAGGCAGGTGAAAAAATCTAGTGAGCCCCGCGGTCAACAGGCCGGCAGCACGGCGGGCAAGTCCCTGCCTAGTTTCGGTCGAGCGGTTCGTTCCTTCTTCCGTAGATGATTGTCACCGACCGTTCCGACCCTACCGCGTTACACGACGCATTCTATGCGGCTCCGTCAGGCCAGCGAAAACAGCCAAGCGAGTCGCCATCGTTTCTCACGTCGTCCACGGTCATCAAGCAGGAAGCGAATTTACTTCGCTTTCCGTTCTTCGCCTTGGGTCGCAAAGGACTCCGCAATCGCAAAGGCCTGCTAATTCGCGGTGAGTCAAAACTGGACGGTCGGTCCTACGACTTCGAGTATCGCATCACCTGCAACTCCGATGACCTGTACCCCGGCCAGCTCTCCCGTAAGGTCCACTTGGGGCTGTTGCGGCTCTTGCAAAGTAAGCAGTCCTTCCCTATGCCAATTCGAGCGAGTTCACCTGGCGTGAGTTGATGGAAGCAATTGGCGTCGTAGCCAGCGGACGAACGCAGCAACAGATCAAGCAGGCCATCCGCAGCACCCACGGAACTCGGATCCGCAGCACGTTTGCGTTGAAGAACGCTTACGGCAAGCATCTCAAGGGCAGAGAGCGAGGTTACGGGCTCTATAGCGAATACGTCTTCTTCGACGAACTCATGCCCGACGACGAAAAAACGGCCGACAAAAACTTCGTCTGGCTCGCCGACTGGTATTTGGCGAATATCAACTCACTCTATTGCTCCCCACTCAATCATGGACTGTGGCTCGCCCTGGACAATGCGAGTCCGATCGCCAGCCGCATGTACGAGTTCTTCACGTTCAACTTCGCTGGCGACTGGCGAACTCTTACGATCGACTACGACAAGCTCCGCCGCTTTTTGCCGGTGGCTCCCGAAAAGCACCTGTCCCAGATCAAGAAGCAGCTTGGCAAAGCTTTGGGCTTCGTCGTCGAGGCGGGTGTCTTGGCCGAGGCCAACTGGCAGCAAGGTAAACGTGGCCAGGCTCAGCTCGTCGTCGTTCGCGGCCCGATCTTGGCTAAGAAGGGGCCCGCCACTGAATGGGTCGCGGAGCCCGACGAACTCGATGCGACGGAGATTCGAGACCTCTACCGACAGAACCGTCCCGAGGACGAGCTGGTATCTCAGTTTCATTCTCTGTGGGAGGGAAACGACCAATATCAGGCGACCTCCACGGATCGAGCCCGAGCCAAGGAGGTCCTCACCGCTTATGGCTCACGCCACGCGGAAAAACTATTGCCGCTTGTGGTCGAGCTCCTACGTGAGCATTTTCCCAAGGCCAAGAGTTTTGGAGCGACGGCGAGGTACTGGTCTGACGCCCATAAGACCGAGGAGCACACGCAAGCTGCGGGCGACCGACGCAAGCAGGACTTTATCGACCACCAGTTAGCCGCGGAGCGACGCCGATTGTTGGAAACTCGCCGAGAACAACTGGACGAAACCTGGAGCACGTTGCCCGAAGACGAACAGCAAGCCATCCGGGATCAGGTCCTAGCGTCCCACCCGCCTTCGATGAAGCTCGAAAAGTATCCCCGCACTCTCCATAACTTCTGCCTGGAAGAACTTGGAAAGCGGACTGCCGCCGCCCGCCCCTAACCTGCCCGCGTTCGTGTGTGCTTTGAACCTACGAGGGTTCTTTTGCCTGACTCTCAGCGTGTGCTTTGAACCTAGAGGGCGTGTGTCTGAAACCTAAAGACTGTGTGCTTTGAACCTACCAGGTGTGTGCTTTGAACCAAGTCCGCTTTGAAAAGATGGGCTTGGCTAAGCCATGTTCACCCCGTTAACGTGCGGAGCAACTCTTATAACCTTTCTAAGTTTTACTCACCGGCGTAGTGTTTTGTTCTTAGATGAAAGAGTAGAACGCACCGACTCGCCGCACACGCCAACCGCAGCGTAGATGCTTCCCGGCGGCGACCGCACCACAAATTGACGGCAAGTCAATCCGGACCGGCCACAGGACCGAGACGGGGCCGACGCCGGCCCTCGCCTCGGCCCCTCCAGCGGCCCCGCCGGAGACGGGATCCTCTGGGCTTGGCGGAGCCAAGCGACGACACCGAGAGGGCAACATCGCTCACGGCCTAGACGGCCGCGAGGCCGGTACTTTCCACTCGCGAGGCCTTCAGCACTTCACGGGTAAACTACCGGCCTCGCTGCCGTCATGCGGGCTTAACAGGTTGCTGCTATTGGCTATCGCCGCAGCAACCGCCCGCATGTCGACCGCTCGCGTCGTTGCCGCACTCCGCCGGCCCACGGCCGGAACGACGCGGAGCGTGACGACCACTGCGGCTGAATCGCCGCAGAACGGGCGGCCGCGCCTTTCACCGTTCGCGTTTGCTGGCAGCATAGGGGACGGGTCTCCGCGACGTGCGCGAGTTGTCCATTGGGACCGCGTTAAGCGGCCCTTTGTTCAATGACTCGCGTCACAAGTCGCACCAATCTCAAATGATCAAACTGGACTGCCTTCGAGGCTTACCGTCGCAATTGACAATTCTTTAAGTTTTCGAAGGCAATGCTTCATCTTCTCCATGGAACCTGCGGATATACTGTCCGCCGGCCGTTTTTTTCCACCGCGCCGCGCGGGCTGCATGCCCAGCGATCCCACGCGAGTTCCCTCGCCCAAGCCTTCGTTGCAACACACGGTAACGCCATGAGCGCACGATACGTCACAGAAACCGCGACCCTCCGAACGCGAACCGCAGGGGCAAATCGCTTTGGGCGGCTCTTTCCTGGCCTCCCGCCCCAGGCGCAAGGCGTGGATCCGGGAACCATCACCGGCTGGCTGACAAGTCTTGGCAATGCCTTGCTTGATGACATTGATGGGACCGGCGCGCCCTTTCCGGCGGGCGACCATCCGGCGCTGCCGGCAGGCTATACCTATCTTGGACAGTTTATAGATCACGATCTTACGCTCGATCCTACGGTCCTTCCGACGACGCAGATCAACGTCGATGCGCTGAACAACTTCCGCTCGCCGGCGCTCGACTTGGATTGCCTCCTAGGTTTTGGCCCCAGCGTACATCCCCATCTCTACGAGCCAGCGACGAGCCCGCGCGCCGGGCGCTTAAGAACCGCGGCCAGTCTGGCAGGCGACCCTGACGCGGTGGCGCATGATCTCCCGCGCTTTGGCGACGGTGCGCCCATCATCGGCGACCCGCGCAACGACGAGAATCTCTTCATCGGTCAGCTCCATACCGCTTTGATCACCTTCTATAACAAAGTCTTCGTCGACCTCGCCGCGGGAGCCATCACCGACTTGGGGCCGACGGGAGCGACCCTCAGCGAAAAGGCCGCGCGAATCGCGCGATGGCACCTCCAATGGATCATCTTTAAGGATTTTCTACCGCGACTCGTCGACAATGGCATCCTCAACAATGTATTGGCGACCGGCCCGCAACACTACCATCCCGATCCCAGTTCGCCCTACATGCCGGTGGAGTTCGCCGGCGCCGCCTACCGTCTGGGCCATTCGATGGTGCGCGAGCGATACCACGTCAACGGCGTCTTCACGAACCAGCCGTTGAGCGACATATTCACGTTCAGCAGCTCCGGCGGCGGCGTGCCCGTGCCGTCGAGCTGGTTTGTCAATTGGAATCGCCTGTTCGAGATCGACCCCGGCACGGCGGTCAATCAGGCGCGCCGCCTTGACCCCTATGTGGCGCCAACGCTGCACAACCTGCCCGGCGTGCCGGCGCCCGCGTCGCTCACAGTGCGCAATTTGCTTCGGGGCTGGAGTTGGGGCCTGCCGAGCGGCCAGTCCGTCGCCGGCTACCTCGGCCTGCCGGCGCTTGCCCCAGCTCAGATTCTCGCCGATGCAGGCGGCCAGCTATTCAAGGAGGCGGGAGTCGTCCAGCCATTCAATTTTCATGTCGACACGCCGCTGTGGTACTACATCCTGAAGGAAGCTGAGGTGGTCCATCAGGGCGAATTTCTCGGTCCGGTGGGCAGCACTGTACTGGCCGAGGTCTTTGTCGGTCTGCTCAACGCCGACGCGGAAAGCTTCATCAACGTCAATCCTGGGTGGACGCCAACGCTGCCGGGATCAGTCCCCGGGCAGTTTTCGATGGTCGACCTGTTCCGGTATCTTCCCGGTGATGCGGTCAATCCTAATGGCGGAGACGCTGGCCCGCTGTAGCGACCGCGTTGTCTATCGGAGCGCGCAGCGTCGCAGCTCGTCAAATTGCGAGTTCCGTCCTCGCAAGACCCGGGGGTCAGTGCAGACTCGTGACGAGGGCGCGGGCGGAGACTCAAACTTCCTCTCGAAGCCTTCCCTGCCATTGGGTAAACTTCCCCCATGGCCCAACCGACCTTCAATGTTCGTCGCGACGAACCGACCGTGATCGTCGTCGATGACGACACGCAAAGCCGTAAGTCGGTTGAGTTTCTACTGCGCACGATCTATGTCGACGTGCAGGCGTTTGCGTCGGCTGACAAGTTTTTGAGCGATGTGGACGCGACCAAGCCGGCGTGCCTGATCCTCGACGTGCGGATGCCCGGCATGAGCGGTTTGGACCTGCAAAAGCGCCTCTGCGAGGCGCGGGCCCCCATATCGATCATCATGCTCACGGCCCACGCCGAGGTGTCGATGGTCGTGCGGGCCATGAAGGCCGGCGCCGTCGATTTCCTTGAGAAGCCCTACAGCCCGCAAACGCTCCTCGATCGCGTCCATCAGGCTCTCGAAAAACTCTCTCGCGTACAGCAAGATCGACAGGAGCTTGCACAACTTCGCGCACGGCTGGACAAGCTTAGTGCGCGCGAAGCCGAAGTCATGGGTTTCCTTGTGACCGGACAGAACACCAAGCTGATAGCCGCACAGTTAGACATCAGCGATAAGACGGTCGACTTCCACCGGCGGAATTTGCTCTTAAAAATGCGCGTTGACACGGTCGTCGAACTCGCGCGCCTCATCGAGTTTCACCAGCGGTCGCAAGTCGCCGGCGATCGCTAGCAGTCGAGTTGCGCGGCTGCCGGCACATAGCTCTGGTACTGGCCGCACAATTTCGGCGTATTAAGTGTTCAAATAGCCACCTATCAATTCGCTAGGCTCCACTAGCCCGAGGCTTGGTGGTTTTCCGTATTTCCAGTAGTCTCCTCGGGTGGAAGTTTCGATATTCCGCGTAGTCAAGTAGTTTCGGCGGCACGTTTGCCTGACGGGGAATGTCAGGCGACACGAATTGCTCCATGACAATACATCCTTGCCCGAGGTGTTTGCGATGCCCATTCGTGTCGTCCTTGTGGACCACCATAAGGTGCTCCGCGCCGGTCTTTGCCATTGGCTAAGCTCCCACGCGGATATTGAGCTCGCGGGGGAGGCGGACGATCTGCGCTCGGCCATCGAAGTCGTCCAGTCGGCGGCGCCCGACGTCGTGGTGCTTGATTTGATCCTCCCGGACGGCCACGGCCTCGACTTACTCCCCCACGTCCGGCCGAATGCACGGGTGCTGGTGTTTTCCGCACAGCAAGGCCGTGACATGACCGACCGGGTTCTTGACGCGGGCTGCTGGGGCTTTATCGACAAGACGGCGGAGGGGGACGAGCTCGTTGCAGCCATTCGCGCCGTCCACGCCGGACGAACCGTGATCAGCGTTGCGCGGCGTACGGACGGAGTCGTCCTTGAACCGCCTCACATGATCGAAAAGCGGGAGCGCGTGGATCAGTCGCTGAGCGATCGTGAGCGCGAAGTCTTAGCCTGCCTGGCGCGCGGTCTGACGAATCAGGAGGCGGCTGACCAACTCTTCCTGAGCGTTAAGACTGTGGAAACTTATCGATCCCGACTGACTAGAAAGCTGGGCATGCGGGGGCGATCCGAGCTTTATCAATACGCTCACAGCCACGGCCTTCTTGCAGAATCTACGGGGGCCTAGACCCGCCGCAGGTCGCATGAGAGGGGATCCCCCGACACGGCATTCGCGTCTGTCAGGTCCGTGCCCCTCAGGCCTGACGCTCGTCTCGTCCGCTGCCTGACGGAGCGCGTCAGTTCTTGTCGGACTTTGTCAGGTGTATTTGGACAACTTCATCGAATCCCGCGCACGTCGCCGAAAGCGACCCTAAGTTTTCTTCGTCAGCACGAGTCGGCGGTTGATCACGCTGGCCCGCTGCTGTCGAAGTCGCCACGGCACCCAAGTCGCACATCGGCGAGATGTAAGTTGACTCTCGCCACGGTTATCCCTAACTTCCCTCGATTTGAGGCGGGATGATCATGCGATCGAGCGTCGAGGCGCGCTCACGAAGGAACAATCGAGTACGGAGTTTTCGGCCGAAACGCCTGCCCGGTTATTGCATCACTTTTCAATTCGATCTGCAAATTCGTTTGCAATTACAGGGGGAAACTTGTCATGAACATTCGCTTCAGCTTTGCCTTGGGCCTCGCTCTCTTGACCGCTTCGACCGTGAGCGCCGCGACCGCGACGCAGAAGTACACGGTCTCGGTGCCGACCAACGTTTCGATCACTGCGCCGTCGGACGTAGTTAAGGCGCACGACGAGACGGACAACAACCAGTCCTTTCCCGCGCAGCAGTGGACCGTCAAAGGCAACGTGCTGGCAGGCGTCAGCGTGTCGTTCTCTACAAATCAGGCGTTCACCCACCTGACGGACAGCAGCTTTAAGCGCGACGCACAACTCAGCCTGTCGGAGGCGAGCCATCTCGGCCCCGCGACGTGGACCATCTCACAGGCCAGCGATACGACGAACTACGCCAGCAGCGACGGCGTGGCTACGGTCGCCGCTTCGTCGAACGGCGTCGGCCGGGCCAGTTTTGACTTGGCCGTATCGTTCATCGGTGGTTCCTACGGCACCTTTGCCGCCGGCAACTATGAGACCACGGTCACCGGGACCGTGACTGCCAACTGATCGAGCGAAGAGAAGCGGCCCCCGCGGGCCACGCGCGGGGGGGGCGGCTCCGAGGTTTGGGAGGAAGTAAAAACACCATATAGGGGGGTGGGTGGCGGATGTCTTG
>JANOIK010000813.1:0-1521 GCA_031407585.1 Planctomycetota bacterium
CGCCGACAATCACCAGCGGATCGGCGACCGGGTTGTAATGCAGCTCCGTGATCGCGAGCGTCGGAGTTGTTGGCGCCGGAGCCGCAAGGAATTCCGTGGCAGAGGACCAATGGCTCCAGTGGCCGTCGGCGTCCTGCATCCTGACGCGGGCTCGATACGTATGGCCGGCTTGGACGGCGCCGGCGGGAATTGCAATTTGACTGGCGTAGGTCGCCAACTCGCCTGACTCCCACGTGCCTTCGATCTCGTAAATGTACTCGGTTCCGGCCTGATAGTTCGCCGTTATCGGGTTGTACACCTCAGCGATGCGCCACTCCATCTTGCCGAACGTCCCGGCGCCTTGGGGATCGCTGAACGCGGAGGTCTGAAACGCGAGTCCGTCGGCGGGAAATCCCGCTACGCCCGCGTAAGCAATGGTCGGCGTGGCCGGGATATTCACGTCGTTGCCGCGGCTCTGAAGCAGGTTGTACCCGTATCCGCCGGGACCGAGGTAATCCTGCATGTAATCCACCAGGCCTGCAAAGTCTTCGCTGGCGAGTAGAGCTGGATTGAAGTTTTTGTACCAGATGCCCTTCTTCACTTTCGCCGGATTGTAGTCCCACTGCGCCTGGTTCGAGTTCACGATCGCCAGGTTCCCCGTGCCGAGCGTGAGGATACCCGCCAGTTCCTGCACCACCGTCGCGGCGTCCCCATTGCCTAGCAGCAGATCGGTCACCTCGCGGAGGCGGTTTTCGTAGGCCAGCTTCGCGAGCGGCTGCTGATCCAAGAGCGACCTGATCGTCTCGCGATTCGTGACGGGATTCCCCAAGTGCGGGGCGTCTTCGAACGTCAGGTCGAGGTCCCACGGAATGACGTACCACTGGCCCGTCACTTCGTTGTGATAGTAGTTGACGTTTTCATTGGGACGAATGTCCGCATTGTTGACGACGTGGTTAACGATGTTCCAGGCGAAATAGACGTCCCAATTGAGGTTGGCCTGCCACCATGCTAGGGTTTGTGCGCTGCCGTTTGTGCCCGCCAGGAATGCTGCGAGGTCGGATCGGTCGGTGACCGAGTTGTCCCCCTGGTGGCGTTGGTTGGTCGCGCCGAACACCGAGCCGTGCATGTTGTAGATATTGCCGTCGGGCAACTCGCGCTCATCGAGGAAGCTGCCGTCGGGCTGCTCGATGCCGATGTACAATCCCCAGAAGTCGCCGGAGTACTGATCGGCGCCCGCCTCGGAAGCGGCGTCGATCACGCGGAACTGAAAGTACGTCGTATTCGGCGCCGGGGCGCCGACGAGATCGTAGAGCTTGAAGGCGACCGGCTCATTCAGCACGGTGCCGTCGGTGGACACGTCGTTCCGCCACCAGGGATTGGTGCCAGGCAGGACGTTGATCTCATCCCAGAGCCGCGCAAAGGGCGCGCTATAATTGTCGCGCGCTTGCAGGAAATGCCCGGTGAGAAATTCGATTTTCCACTTGTTCTTGCCGACGGCATAGGTCGAGGCGACGCCGCGGTTGCGGAACTCGACGTGGTCGT
>JANOIK010000829.1:0-1742 GCA_031407585.1 Planctomycetota bacterium
CCATGCAAGACGGCTCAGGGCGAAGGCGCGTCCAGTTCGTCCCGGATGAGTTGAACGAGCGGGCGAATCGTCTCCGCGCTAAAATCAAACTTGCAATCCGCTGCCGCAAATAACTCCGGCAGTGGCCGCGAGCCGCCCAACGCGAGACCGCGCTTGTAAGCGGCCAGCGCGCCCTTCGGATCCTTCTTCCAGTTCGCCCAGATCTGCAATGCACCGAGACATGAGATGCCATATTCCACGAAGTAGAATGGCGATAGAAAGATGTGCCCCACATCGTGCCAAAGGTTTGCCTGAACCTGCTCGTAACCAGACCAGTCCACGAGCCCGCCAAAACGTTTCCTCAAGGTCAGCCAGGCATCGGCGCGTTCAACTCGAGTATGGCCGGGATGCGTGTAAATCCAATGTTGGAACGCATCCACCGTTGCCAGCCACGGGAACGATGTCAGAATGGCTTCAAAGTGCGCCCGCCGAGCGCGCTGGACATCAGCGGGGGAATAAAACTCGGCGAGGTATTCACTCCCGATCAGTTCCATGCTGATCGACGCGACCTCGCTGAATTCGATCGGGGCGCTCCGGTAGACCAGCAGCGGTTGCGCTCGTGCCTCCAGGGTGTGGAACGCATGGCCACTTTCGTGAAGCAGCGTCACGACGTCCATGTGGACACCGGTCGCGTTAAGGAGGATGAACGGCATCCCCGATTCGCTCAGCGAAACCTGGTAACCGCCTGGCATCTTGTTTTTGCGATTTTCCAAGTCGAGCAGTTGTAAATCCTGCAGCCGCTGAAAGCCGCTCGCGAGTTCACCGTCCATGCGGTCAAAAATGCGCTGTGTGCGCGCCACCAACTCAGGAATTGCGGCGAAAGGCCGCAACGGTGCGCCTCCGTCAGGATCGACTTCCGTATCCCACGGGCGAAGCGTGTCCAAGCCCAGCTTCTTCAAGCGTTGCTGCTGCAACTCGCAGACAATGGGCAAAACCTCACTCTCAATCGCGGAATGAAACTCGAGGCACTGGTCCGGCGTATAATCGAAACGTCGCAGGCGACGCCAAGCGTAGTCACGGTAGTTCTTGAAACCAGCATTGGCTGCCATGCGTTCCCTCTGGTGGAGCAACGATTCGAAAATACGGTCCAGCTTGTCCGCGTCCGCGAGGGTCCGGTTGTAGCTGAGTTCCCAAGCTTCCTTTCGGGTGAACCGATCTGTCTCCTCGAGATACTTCCACATCTCTTGCAGTGTCCGCTCCTCACCCCGGAATTGAACCGTCATCGCTCCGGTGATGGCATCAAAATCTGGAGCCAGTTTCGCCTCTGCTGTTTCAAGCGCCACATTTTCCTCGCGAAACAATTCGACGGTGGCCACCGTCGCGCGGTCGAAGACTTCATAGCGCTGCTTCGGCAACCTCGGGCGGAGCGGATGGCTTCGGAACAGTTGCGCGAGCCGAAACTGTCGTGGCTCGACTTGTGGAAGGACCTGCTCAACGAAGCCGAGGTAGTCTTGCTTGGCCTGGGCGTCGTCCATGTGGCAAGTCATCGCGATATAACGCCGGGACAATTCTTCACCAATTGCCGTGCCCAACTCACTCCAATCGAACAGCCACGCTTCCAAATCAGCAGCCGTGGCGCACTGCGGGGCGCGGGATTCGAGGCGCTCGAAGAACGGAGCGACCTGCGACCAGTCGCCGACATTCAACCTCGCTCCGGGCAGTAACCGGCGTGGCTGGAACGGAGGCAGATCACCAAATGGTAG
>JANOIK010000847.1:0-2823 GCA_031407585.1 Planctomycetota bacterium
CTTTCTAACCGCATTACCGGGCCTATTGGCTTTTGCATGGTGCGTTGCCGGATTGTCGGCTGGCGGCCAGCGAGCCTTGCGCCCGCTGGCCGCTCTTTTCTCGCGACTCTCGCGACGCGCCAGGAAAGTGACCACTCATGGTTGCCCTTGCTGCTAAGACGTTGGGCGCTCGCCCGGTTGCCTGCAATGCCCGGCCGCTCCTGTTCGCGGCTCACGCTTCGCTTGAACGCGGCGACATGATCGCTGCGGGCTGTCGGCTTCGCGAAGCCGTGCGATTGTTCCTTGTCGCCGAGCTGACCTATTGGGAGTGCATGCCTAAGAAGAAGAACGACCACACGCCGCGCCGTTTGGTGATGGCGCTCACCAAGGCCGGCCAGTGCGGGCCGGACGTTGCGGAGTGGATACACGAGCTGCTCGAAATCGGTAACACCTTGGCGCACTGCGGCTTCGTCAAGCGCAGCGTCGTGTCGTGCGCGCTGTCGATGGCTCACTCGCTTCTCGACGGCTCGCCCTACCTTGTGCAGCCGGTCGCGGCGGGGAGGCTCGGATGATCGCAGCCACCAAAACAATGACCCTGCAATCCTTTTTCGACGAAACCTACGTGCCCAAGGTGCTGTCGCTCGTGACTGAACACACTCGCGGCAAGTACAGATCGGCGGTTCGCCACGCCGACAGATTTGCCGGCCGCAACGTCTCTCTGGCTGATCTGTCAGATAAATTCATCCGCGAGTTTTCTGACCACTTGGCGGCGGCGGGAATGAGCAAGTACATGGTGACCACGCATCGCCAGCACTTGCGCACGATCGCTGCGGACGCCCAGCATCGCGGCCATAAGACGGGCTGGCTGTCGGCAGTTGATCCTCTCGGGGGCAACGTCGGCGGCCACCGCCGGCAGAAGTTCAAGCGAGACACCCGCGGACCCAAGGCCAGGACGGCGCGGCTCTTGGCGAAGGCGGCGGCAATGTTCGCCAACGGGTTCTCGCTCGGCGAGGTCGCGAAGGCCATCGACACTCCTGCCGAGACGTTGCACACGTGGAAGACTCGTTATCGGAACGTGTGGGATTCGGCCTACGCGGCGGCGACGGATGCCGTCATAAGCGGCGTGAGAGCCGAGGCCACGAAGCGGGCCGAATCAATCCGACGTTCGGCCTACTTGCAACGGGCGACAGCGGCGGACGCGGCGCTGGCGGAGCGTGGCGAGTCAATCGCCGTTGATGACGGCGACGCCGGGGCTGGGAAAACCGTCGTCGATCTTATGTCGGACCTGAATGCGTCGCGTGCATGGGCGCCGAACACGTACAACCAGTACCGGCAGCTTGTGCGGCGCGTGGAGCGGTGGAGCGGTCGTGTGCTTTACTGCCGGGACTTCGCGGCGCCGTGGGTCAATCAGTTTCTCGCCGAGGCGGACGCTTCGCACTTGGCGTCGGCGTCAGTGCGCGGGATTCGCGTTCATCTGTTGGCGCTCTGGCGAGCCGCCCACGAGGCGGACCTTTGCCCGGTCGAGCCGCGGAAGATTCGTCACATCAAACTGATTCAGAAACCGCCCTCGGCGTGGCTTTACGATGAGGTCGAGCGAACCCTCGCCGCAGCAGCCAAAGTCACCGGCGCCTATGGCGTCAACGATCCGGGCACGGGCGAGCGCATAAAGGTGGAAAAGACCAAGCTGCTGCGGCTTGCGATTCGCGTGTTTTGGGATACGGCGCTGCGATCCGGCGACGCCATGAAGCTGAAGCTGTCGGACGTTGCCGACGATGGCCTGATAACGATTACCCAAGGCAAGACTGGCCGATGGCACGTGTGCAAGCTCCACGCATCGACGCTCGCACTGGCGCGCAGCATCAAACGCTCGGCGGATTCGCGGCTGATCCCCTGGGGAGCAAGCTATGAATATCTGCGCATGGAGTTTCGCGAGCACGTGTTCAAGCCAACGGGGCTGGTGGGATCGATCAAGACCTACCGGAAGTCGTCGGCGACTGACGTGGAGTTGCACCATCCCGGCGCGGGCGCCGTTCACCTGGGGCATCGGCTCTCGGCGAGCATCGCCTACGCGCACTATCTCGACCCGCGCATCGCGTTTAAGAATCGGCCCATGCCAACTCAGTTGGCGGCGGACCTTTCACTGGCGAAAGGCGGTGGAGCATGAGCGACCTACTCCAATTCGTCGAGCGCTACATCGCGGGACGGGATATTTCCAAGGGCTACTCAGGCAACCTGCGCAAGCGAGCCGCCAAGCTCGCGGCGATTGTCGGCAGCAGCGAAGTTCAAGCCGTGTTCACCGAGGAAAACGTGAATGCGTATCTGTCGCAGTTGACGGTCCTGCCAGTAACGATCCGCAGTTATCGATCGGATGTTCTCGCGCTGTGGAATTTCGCCGCCGACAGCGACTTGGTTCCCTACCCCATCGCGCGAAGGATTCGCAGGCCAAAGGTTCCGGCGACGGTGGTCGAGTGTTACACGCTCGACGAAGTGCGCGCGATCTTGGAGCAAGCTCGGAAGTGTCACGCCTACATTTCTCGGAAGGGCATGGACCGCCGGCAATACTGGCCGGCAATCATCATGCTCGCGTGGGATACCGGACTGCGCCGGGGCGACTGCTGGACGTTCCGCAAGAAATGGATTCAGTCGGACGGCACGGCCCGCGTGGTGCAGCACAAGACCGGGCAAGTGGTGACGGTAGCGATTCATGCATCGACGATTGAGGCGCTCGACGCGATCCCGTTTGACCAGCCGTGCCGCTGGCCATCGGGGTTGAGCAACTCCAGCCGCTTCAGCCGTCAGTTTCGGGCCATCGCCAACGCGGCCGGCGTGATGCGCGGGCAGTTT
>JANOIK010000867.1:0-5938 GCA_031407585.1 Planctomycetota bacterium
CAGGCGGCCGACGCCCGCGGTCAGCGCACAACGCTCACTGGCCTGATCGGCGGCCCCGTTGAGGGCGTCACGCTCGACAAGGCCTATCGGGATGCTGACGGCGACATGCTGGCCGACGTTCCGAGCGACGTCGACGATCAGAATGATCCCGACGAGATCAACTTCTCCTACGTCGCCGCGAGCGACTCGCAAGGCGAAGAAGACGCCTGGAAAGAAGTCATCGCCGCTCTCGAAAAAAGCACGGGCAAGAAAGTGAATCTCGTAAGCTATGCCGACACCGCCGAGCAACTACGGGCCCTGAAGTCGGGCGACCTTCACGTCACCGCGTTTAGCACCGGCGAAGCGCCGGGAGCCGTGAACGCCGCCGGCTTCATTCCGGTCGCCTGCTTCGCCGATCAAAATGGCGACTACCGCATCACGATGAAAATCATCGTGCCCGCCGACAGCGCCATCAAGAAACTCGACGACCTGCGCCCCGTCGACGCGGACGGCGAACTGAAAAAACGCCGCATCACGTTCGTCCGCCCTCGCTCCAACAGCGGCTGCACGGCCGCGCTGGTCATGCTCATGGAAAAGCACAAGTTGCAGCCCGAGCGCGATTACCACTGGGGCTTTTCCTACGGTCACGAGAATTCCATCACGGGCGTTGCCGAGAAGAAATTCGAAGTTGCCGCCGTCGCCAGCGACATTCTGGATCGCATGATCGCCGCGGGCGACGTCGCCGAGAATTCGATTCGCGTCATCTACGAATCGGAATCGTTTCCCCCGAGCGTCCTGGGCTACGCCCACGATCTGACGCCCGAGTTGCAAAAGGCGATCAGCACAACCCTCGTCGATTTTGATTGGGCTGGCACGGGGCTTGAGAAGAAGTATGGCGCCTCGCACACCGTCAAATTCGCGAAGGTAAATTACAAAGACGATTGGAAAGCCGTCAGAGCCATTCGCGAATCGGGCAGCGAATTGCTCGACCAACTCGCGGCGCAGTAGCCGCCGACGTTACGGCGACGCCTCCAGGCGCTGTCGCTGCGCCTCGTAAAAAAGCACCGCCGCCGTCGCCGATACGTTGAGACTGTCGGCTATGCCGAGCATCGGCAGCCCGATGTGCGTGACGCCCGCGGAATCCCAGGCGTGGCTCAGCCCGTCGGCTTCGCTGCCCAACACAATCGCGGCGCCGTGGCGATAGTCCGCCTCGGCGTACATCACCGTTGCTTGCGGCTGGGCGGCGAATACCGGCACTCCCCGCTCACGCAACCACGCGAGCGTCTCGCTGGCCGTCGCCGCACAGACCCCGGCGTTGAACACCGTGCCCAAGCTCGCGCGAATCGTGTTGGGGTTGAACAAATCGGTGTGCCCGTCGGCGACGATGACCGCATCGACCCCGGCGCCGTCGGCGCTACGCATGATCGCCCCTACGTTCCCCGGCTTCTCAAGGCCCTCGATCACCGCCACGAGCGGAGCGGGCCGCAGCTCCAGCGACGCGAGTGTGCGACGCGGGATGAGCGCGACCGCGACCAGCCCGTCGCGGCCCTCGCCAAAGCAGAGCTTTTCGAACACTTCGTCTGTGACGGTCGCAATCACCGCGCCCGCAGTGCGAGCAAGCTCCCACGCTTCATGCGCATCGGCCGACGACGCCGCGGGTTCGTAGACAAACGCCTCGACCACTTCGACGCCCGCGCGAATCGCACGCGCGATCTCGCGAGCGCCGTCAATGACAATCCGGCCCTGCCGCTCGCGGCCCTTGCGATCGCGCAGCTTCACCGCGTCCTTGACGCGGTCGTTCTGCCGGCTAGTGATGTGTTGCGTCTGCACGGGCTATTACTTGACGGGCTGAAGGCGTTCGCGGAGCCACAGGGCGAAGGCTTCTTCCGTGATCTCACTGGCTGCTAACTGCAGGACTCGCTCCGCCTTCTCGTCTTGCGTTGCAGTGATCCTCAATCCATTAAGTAGCAAGAACGCGCGGCATGTCGCAAGCGCGGTCCGCTTGTTGCCGTCGAGAAACGGATGATTGCGAACGATCCCGGCCGCGTAGCACGCCGCCAGCGCCGCCAAATCGGGCGTGCCATACGCCAAGAGGTTGTGCGGTCGTGAAAGCGCGGATTCGA
Source organism: Planctomycetota bacterium (assembly GCA_031407585.1). Classification (GTDB taxonomy): domain Bacteria; phylum Planctomycetota; class Planctomycetia; order Pirellulales; family Lacipirellulaceae; genus Lacipirellula. The sequence continues at coordinate 2,103 of JANOIK010000867.1, forward strand.
GCAACCCTCGGTCTCGAACGCCTTCAATGCCGCCATGTCGCGCGAGCTGCTTCGCATGCGCAGCGAGGACCGCGTCGATTTGTATCCACTTTGGCTCGGTCATGGACTATTCCGCAAGACGACGCAGGGCCTCGTCGTCTTCATCCATGACCTGGTCAAAGGCGGCCAGCTGCTCGGTCAATTCCACATCGACGCGTTGAAGCTCGACGCCCGTCGAAGTCTCGACGACGCGCAGCTTGTCACCGGATCCCACGCGCAGATGATCAGCCACGTCCTGAGGCAACTCGATGCTCAGCGTAGGACCGATCGTGATGATGGGCGCAGTGCTCATTTTGGAAACTCCTCCCGCAATTATAACTCAGCAGACGCGGCTCGGCATCGCGGGCTTCACCCGGGCCACCGGGCAAACATCCCACTGGGCAGCCGCCGGCCGTTCGACGTTTCGAGCGTTAACTCGCCCGTCCGCGGGGGCTGGCCGCAGTGGCCGAACATGCCATCGGACAGGTATGCCGAGAGCTCTGCGGGTCCGATTCCGGGCGTGTGGCAGGAGAGCAGTACGAACTTCGGCGCCCGCTCGGTCAGCTCGCCGCATAGCTCCAGCAGCGGCAGTAGGTCGCGCTTGATCGACCATTCTTCGCCCTTGGGCCCGTGGCCGTAAGTCGGGGGGTCGAGAATCACGGCGTCGTAGCGGTTGCCGCGCTTGGCCTCGCGCCGGCAGAATTTGAGTGCGTCCTCGACGATCCAGCGAATCGGACGCTCCCCAAGCCCCGACGCCGCGGCGTTTTCCCGCGCACGCTCGACCACGCTGCGCGCCGCATCGACATGCACAACCTCGGCGCCGCCGACCGCCGCGGCCAGCGTGCTGCCGCCGGTGTACGCAAACAGGTTGAGCACCCTCAACGCACTGCCGCGCGCACACTGCGCTGCAATCCACTGCCAACAGGACCGCTGCTCGGGGAACACGCCGACCTGCCCCGAGGGCAATGGTTCGACCTGCATGCGATACGCTCGCTCGCCCTGCAGCGGCACGTCGAGGAGCGCGCTGGTCGCTTCCCACCGCTCGGCCGCCGGCGTCCATGTTCCCGCGGCCGCGCGTTCACCGTCGAACTTCGCGGTCGCCTGCCGCCACTCGCCGCGCCGTTCGAGCCGAACGCCCGCCGCCGCGGGGCAAGGCCGATCGAGCACCCATGGGCCGAAGCGCTCGAGCTTGCGCCCGTCGCCGAAATCGAGCAGTTCGTAACGGGGCCAATCTTGCATGGAAGTCTGCTCTTAGAATTCTCCGGTCCCTTCTCCTTGAGGGTGAGGGTTAGTGAGGGGTGATGCCCTGCCGAGTGGCCAACCGCTTTCTGGCGCCTCCCCCCTCCCCCGCCCTCCCCGCCGAGTGGAGGGAGCCGGAAGATTTTGAATGGGGGGCGCATCGGAATTACGGCGCTGCAGCGCCCTGCGTGGATAACACGATTGGCCCGAGCAGCTCCGCCCACAACTTGTATCCCAACTCATTCAAGTGCAGCCCATCCTCCACGAAAATGTCCTTCCGCGGCTCGCCGTCGTCCCCGAGCATCACCGGCCACACGTCGACGAATTCCAGCGACTCGTCCGCCCCACAATCCGCGGCGATCAACTTGTTCGCCTCACGCTGCACGTCGCGCAGCTTCCACCGCGCGATACTCGGCTTGATCGAAATGACCACGATCGGCGTTTCCGGCAGCGACGCCCGCACCTTGGCGACGAACGCGCCAAAGTCGATGTGCACCTGCTCGGCGCTCTTGCCGCCGTTGATGTCGTTGTCGCCGGCATAGAATACGATCAGCCGCGGTTTGTACTTCAACGCAAGCGACTCGGCCCGGAGCGTCGAGTCGCAAATCTGCGATCCGCCGAATCCGCGATTGATCGCGACAAGGTTCGGAAAGGACTTCGCCAAGTCCCACAGTCGGATGCTGCTCGAGCCGATAAACAGCACCGCATTCTCCGGCGGCGCCTTGTCGGCATCCAGCTTGGCGAACGCGTCCATTTCCTCGACCCAGGCCGCCGGATCGCTGGTCGAGGGCTCCACGGCCGAGGCTTCGGGGCCTCCGCTGGCGCCCGCGAGGAGAAAACCCGCCAAAAACCAAATTGCTGCGCGACGCATTGCCGTTGCCCCTCGTGAGGATTCGTAGTTCGCGGGAACTCTTCGGCGTTGGCTTCCGCCCGCCAAGCCGTAAAATACACGATTCGCCACTTTCTGCCGGACGACGAGCTTGCCGGGCTCGGGGACGAGCCGGCTCGCTCCCTCCCGCACGCTGCATCCCCTCCGACCTCAAGCCTACGGCCTACAGCCTTCTTCATGCCCGCTTCCGACATCATCATCAAAGGCGCCCGCGAGCACAACTTGCGCAGCGTCGACGTGCGGTTGCCGCGCAACCAGCTCATTTGCCTCACGGGCGTCTCGGGCAGCGGCAAGAGCTCGCTCGCCTTCGACACGCTGTACGCCGAGGGCCAGCGGCGGTACGTCGAAAGTCTGAGCACGTTCGCTCGGCAGTTCCTGGGGCAGATGCCGAAGCCCGACGTCGACCACATTAGCGGACTGTCCCCTTCGATCTCGATTTCGCAAAAATCGTCCGGCAACAATCCGCGGTCGACCGTCGGCACGATCACCGAGATCTACGACTTCCTCCGCGTGCTCTACGCCCGCGTCGGCCAAGGCCATTGCCCGCAGTGCGGCGCGGTGATCACGGCCCAAAGCCGCGAGCAGATCATCGGTCGCATCGAGGCGCTGCCCGCGAAGACCAAGTTCGCCGTGCTGGCGCCGGTCGTGCGCCGGCAGAAGGGCGCGTTCCAAGATTTGTTCGAGGACCTGCTCAAGCAGGGTTTCGTCCGAGCGCGCGTCGACGGTCGCATCGTGCAACTCACCGACGACCTCGCGCTCGACCGCCAGATGCGGCACGACATCGAGGTGGTGATCGACCGGCTCGTCGCCGGCCCCACGATTCACACGCGCCTCGCCGAAGCGGTGGAGCTCGGCCTGAAGCTCGGCGAAGGAAATCTCATCGTCGCCACCGACGACGCCGCGTCTGGCGAAGACGGGGTGGCACGTCCCAAGTCTGCGCAGGGCGTGGTAGAACCCGAGCTCGACGATGATTCAACCACGCCCGTCGAAGACTCCGAGCGTGCCACTCAGACTGCGCGCGTCAAACAGCGCAACAAACCCAGCGGCCAACCCGGCGACCTCACGCTCAGCGCCGACTACGCCTGCAACGCGTGCGGCCTCAGCTTTCAGCCGTCGACGCCGCAGTTGTTCAGCTTCAACAGTCCGCAGGGCATGTGCCCCTCGTGCGACGGGCTCGGCGACATGTTCAGCTTCGACCCCGCGAAGCTCGTGCCCGATCCCTCGAAATCCTTCGCTCAAGGCGCCATCGAGCTCATCGGTCCCTGGGCCGACCTCGGCCGGTGGAAGCGGCACATCTACGCGGGCCTCGCCGAGACGATGGACCGCAAGCTCGACCTGGGGGACGACTTTCTGCTCGAAACGCCGTGGGAAAAACTCACCGAGGCCCAGCGCCGCATCTGGCTGTGGGGCGCCGAGGGCGAGCACATCACCTTCACCTGGCGGGCCGGCAAGAACTCCCAGAAGTACGGCGGCACGTTCGATGGCATCATCCCCGAGCTTCTGGAGCGCTACCGCACCGCCAAGGTGAAGGCGCTGATCAACAAGCTCGAAGCGTACATGAACATCATCGGCTGCCCCGACTGCGCGGGTGAGCGGCTCAACCCGCAAGCTCGGGCGGTGAAGCTCACCAGCAGCGACCCCGCGTTCGCCGACAAGCCCGCACGCACGCTCCCCGAAGTTGGCCAACTTC
>JANOIK010000904.1:0-4494 GCA_031407585.1 Planctomycetota bacterium
GCTCATGATGAGCGACGCCCGCGCAAAAGAGCTGGGCCTCACGCCGCGCGTGAAGGTGCTGGCCACCGCGGTCGCGGGCGTCGATCCCAGCGTCATGGGCACGGGCCCGGTCCCCGCGACGCAGCTCGCGCTCAAACGCGCGGGGCTCAAGCTCGCCGACATCGACCTCATCGAGCTGAATGAGGCCTTCGCCGCGCAGGCTCTCGCTTGCATCCAGATGCTTGACCTCGACGCCGCGAAAGTAAACGTCCGCGGTGGCGCCATCGCCATCGGCCATCCCCTGGGAGCAAGCGGCGCCCGCATCTCCACGACGCTCATCCACGCCATGCAAGCCCGCGACGCCACGCTGGGGCTGGCCACGATGTGCATCGGCATCGGCCAGGGAATCGCGACCGTGTTCGAGCGGGTCAGCTAGCTACCACTCCACGAGAGTCCCACCATGACTTCCGCCAACCGCCGTCGCGCATCGCTGCTCCTCGCGTTCTGCCTCTTCCTTCCCGCCGCGCCCACCGCTGCATGGAACCCGCCCGGGCACATGATCATCGCACTCGTGGCCTACGACCTGATGGACCCGGCCGCGCGTGAGCAAGCCCTCGCCCTCCTCCACGCCCATCCCCGCTACGAAGACCACTTCGGCCGCGCCGCTCAGTGGGAAATCGCAAGCGCCACCGACGCCGAGCGCGAAGAGTGGCTCTTCGCCTACGCCGCAACCTGGCCCGACGTCGTCCGCTCCGCCAACGGCCGCGTCACGCGGGAAGACGTGCAAGCCTACAACCGCACGTGGTGGCACTTCGTCGACGAACCGATCTACCTGAATGCCGACGAAGCGGCGAAGCTCGCCCCGACCGTCACGTTCAATCGCAGCCGCGAGCTACCCGTCGACGCGGACGATCCCGACATGAACGTGATCCAGGCCCTCAAAAACTCGGCCCGCATCGTGGGCGACAAAACGGCGCCGGCCGAGCTGCGGTCGGTCCATCTCTGCTGGCTGCTGCACCTCGTGGGCGACTCGCACCAGCCGCTGCACTCCAGCGCCCTGATGACCACCCGCCGCTACCCGGGCGGCGACCACGGCGGCAACTATCTGTTCGCCGCGCGCGGCTACACGCTACACGCCTATTGGGACGAAATCATCTCGAACGAAGAAACCTACGAAACCAACCGGCTGCTGGCCCGCGAGCTGGCCAAAAACGCCGAGCTCGCCGCCGCGGGCGAGGAAGCGGCCAAGTCGCTCGACCCCGGCGCGTGGATCGACCAGGGCCATGAGCTGGCCAAGAAGTACGTGTACGCCCCCGCGGTGATGGAAAAAGTCGCGGCCCGCGAAGGGCACACGCACCTCGGCGCGCTGAACCTGCCGCAGGAGTATGAAGCCGACGCCGAAGCCGTCGCCGAGCGTCAAGCGGCGATCGCGGCGCATCGCCTCGCGGCGCTGCTCACTCAGTTGCTGCAGTAAGCACCCCGCGCAGCCACTGCCCCGTAAAACTCCCCTCACACGCCGCCACGTCTTCCGGCGTCCCCGCCACCACGATGTGCCCGCCCGCCCCGCCGCCCTCGGGGCCGAGATCAATCACCCAATCGGCGCACTTGATCACTTCGAGATTGTGCTCGATCACCAGCATCGTGTGCCCGATGTCCACGAGCTGCTGCAACACCGCGAGCAGCCGGCCGATATCGTCGGTGTGCAGGCCAGTCGTCGGCTCGTCGAGAATGTAGAGCGTCGACCCGACCGACGGCCGCCCCAGCTCCGCGGCAAGCTTGATTCGCTGCGCCTCGCCGCCCGAGAGCGTCGTGCTGCGCTGCCCGAGCGTGAGATACCCGAGCCCCACGTCCGCGAGACTCGTGAGCATGCGGTGAATCGGCGGGTGATTCTCGAAGAACGCCGCGGCGTCGTCGATGTTCATCGCCAGCACGTCGGCGATCGACTTGTCGCGGTACCGCACCGCGAGCGTCTGCCGATTGAACTGCCGGCCATTGCACTCGGGGCACGTCACGAACAGGTCGGGCAGAAACCGCATCTCGATCCGCTGCACGCCCTGCCCCTGGCAATGCTCGCACCTGCCGCCCTTGGTGTTGAAGCTGAACCGGCCCAGCTTGTAGCCGTGCTGCTTCGCGTGCTTTGTGCCGGCGAACACGCGGCGAATTTCGTCGAATACTCCCGTGTAAGTCGCCGGGTTCGACCGCGGCGTGCGGCCGATCGGCGATTGGTCGACATGGATCAGCCGCTCGAGCTTCGCCGCCCCGCGCAGCGCCCGATACGGCCCCGGTCGCGTCGCGGCGCCATGCAGTTTGCGAGCCAGCGCCGCGGCAAGCGTGTCGACCACCAGCGAGCTTTTTCCTGAGCCGCTCACGCCCGTGATGCACGTGAAGAGCCCCAGGGGAATGTTCGCGTCGACGTTCTTCAGGTTGTGCAGCGTCGCCCCCTCGAGCTCCAGCATGCGCGTCTTCGCCGCGCGGCGGCGCTCGGCCGGCAGCGCGATTCGCGAACGGCCCGATAGGTAGGCGCCCGTGATCGAATCGGCATGGGCCGCCACGTCGTCCGGCGTCCCCGCCGCGACGATCCGCCCGCCGCGCTCGCCGGCGCCGGGGCCGACGTCGATCAGCCAATCCGCCGCCCGCATAATCGTTTCATCATGCTCCACCACCAGCACCGTGTTGCCCTGCTGCTGCAGGTCGCGCAGCGACTCGATAAGCCGCGCGTTGTCGCGCGGGTGCAAGCCGATCGAAGGCTCGTCGAGAATGTACAGCACGCCGACGAGCCCCGAGCCGATGCCGGTCGCGAGCCGCACGCGCTGCATCTCGCCGCCGCTGAGCGTGTCGGCCGCGCGGGCGAGCGTGAGATACTCAAGCCCCACCTTTTCGAGAAACTCGAGCCGGTGCACGATCTCCGCGGCGAGCGGCTCGCCCACCGGCTGCTGCGACGGCGGAAACGCGAGCTCCGTAAAAAACTTCCGCGCCCGGTCGATCGGCAACCCCGTGATCTGCTCGACGCTCAACCCCCCAAGCCGGCACGCCCGCGCCTCGGGCCGCAGCCGCGACCCGCCGCACGCGGGGCACACGACGGTCCCGCGAAACAACGCGAGTTTGTCTTCGACCGACTCGCGCGCGGCCGCGGCGAAATCCATCTCCAGCTCCGCGAGCAAGCCGGCGAACTTCGCCCCGTCGCCCTGGAGCAGTTGCTCGCGGGCCCGCTCGGGCCATGCCTCCAGCGGCGTCTCCCAATCGACCTTCGCCTGCGCGAGCAGCAACTCAAGCAGTCGCCGCTGCTTCGCGCGAGCATCGGCCGACGCCCCCCGCCACGGCGCCACCACCCCGCCCGCGAGCGACAGACTCAGATCGGGCAACACCAGCTCCGGCACAAATCCCTCGCGTCCGCCGAGTCCGTCGCACTCGGGGCACGCGCCGTAGGGACTGTTGAAGCTGAACGTCCGCGGCTCGATCTCCGCGAGACTCGTCTTGCAGTCGGGACACGCGTACTGCGTGTTGTACACTCGCTCGATCCACCCATTCTCCGGCACATTCTCGCGGGCGCTCGCCCCATTGGCTTGCACCTTCGCTTCGGGCGTCTGGTAAGCCACCCGCAGCGCCCCCTCGCCATGCTTCAGCGCCAGCCGCACCGACTCCGCCAACCGATTCTCAATGCCCGGGCGGATGATCACGCGATCGACCACCGCGTCGATATCATGCCGCTGCTGCGCCTTCAGCTCCGGCGCCTGATCCAGCTCATAGGTCAGCCCGTCGATCCGCACGCGCACAAATCCCTCGCGGCGAATCTGCTCCATCACCTCGGCATGCCGGCCCTTGCGACCGCGCACCATCGGCGCCAGCAACATCGCCTTGGTCTGCTCGGGCAGCGCGAGAATGGCCGTCTGAATCTCCGCCGGCGTCTGCTGCGAAATCGCCGTCCCGCACTCAGGGCACGCCACGTCGCCCACGCGCGCCATCAGCACCCGCAGAAAGTCATAAATCTCGGTGACCGTCGCCACCGTGCTGCGCGGATTCGTCGAAGTCGCCCGCTGATCAAGCGCGATCGTCGGCTGCAGCCCCTCAATGAGATCAACGTCGGGCCGCTCCATCTGGTCGAAGAACTGCCGCGCGTAAGTCGACAGCGTCTCGATAAACTGCCGCTGCCCCTCGGCCAGCAGCGTGTCAAAAGCGAGCGAACTCTTCCCCGACCCGCTGAGCCCCGTGATCACCACGAGCCGCCAGTGGGGAATGTCGAGATCAACATTCCGCAGATTGTGAGTCCGCGCCCCGCGAATGCGGATGGCCTCAACGGCAGGAGCAGCGGGCGGCGGCGGGGCGATGGACATGAGGCGGCGATGGACGGGCGGCGAATTCGTGAAGTCGCGTGCCCCAGTCGATCGCAACGCACTGGGGCCAAACCCGTCACCCTAACAGGGCCCCACGAAGCCGGCAACCGTTGCCGGGATTCTCCGAAACTCGGACCAAGCGACGCCCCACTCGCTGAAAGTCGACGCTCCAACAAAATCTAAG
>JANOIK010000922.1:0-11756 GCA_031407585.1 Planctomycetota bacterium
CGCGGCGCCAGCTTTGTAGCCGTCGTGCAGCGTGACTTGGCCGCTGAAGCCTGCGAATTGTTGCCGCACGCGAGACAGGACATTGGTTGCGAAGGTAGCGCGTTCATCGGGCGTATCGATCATCGAGAGCTCGTTGCGCGAGATTTCGGAATCGTTATCATTGAAGTCGAATTCAACCTTCGATTTGAAGGTTCCGTTCACGGGCGGCAACACCACAAACTTGGTGGCAATCACCGAGTCCGCCACGTTGTCGCTAAATTCGATGCGGTAGTTCTGCACGACCTTGGTTGAGCCCTTTTGCGCCCCGGTCTTGATTTCGGTATTTTCTGTCGACCCGACTACCGTAAAATTGCTGAACCCCACGACAGGAATCAGATTGAGGTAGAGCGCCGTACCTGTCATATTAAGCGGCAGTGGCGCCGTCACGCGGCCGTTATAGGACAGCACAAAGCGGGTCGTTAGATCATCGACGGTTTTGCCCTTCGGCAGCGTGTACTCCAGCGTGATGTCCTGTGGGCGGCGGTTGCTGGCGATTCGTTCGAGCTGCGCTTCGAGACCCGCTTTGTTGAGATAAATGTCGCGCGGAGCGGCGCCCGTGCCGACCAACTTGAGCTCGTAGTCGCTATTGCCCAGCACCCCTTTAACAACCCGCGGAGCCAGCCCGGGAGTTTGCAGTTGAAGACGGACATCGCTGTTGTCTTCGTAGCGCTTTGGATCGAAGGTGAGTGTCGCCAGTTGTTTGTCCCCCACGAGCGCGAACTGCGTGGCGCTGAAATCTGCGAGGCCCGCCTGATCGGTGGGTGAGATTGCCGCCGTCGATAGCGTGGGAATGATTGTCATATCGCCGTCGTACTGCACAGTGCGGGTGCGCACCGCGCCGCCGGGGCCATCGTTGATTGCCGACGGAAACTTAAGTTTACGGTCAAACGTGGCGTCATCCGACGCGTCGATGTAGCGATAGAGATAGTAGTTGCCCGACTCGTCGAGGATGGTGACATTGCCGGTAATTCCCGACACCCGCGTGATTTCGAGCAAGTACGTCGCGCCGAAGAGCAGATCGTGCTTGAGCTTGAGAAGATCCGCGAGATTCGGTTTGAACGTGAAGTCGAAACTGGCCGTATCGCCCGCATACAACTTGAACTCGGTCTTGGTCAGTCCATCGAGATACTTATGGGCAATCTCTGGATCGATAATGAACTTGACCTTAAGGTAACCTCCGTCGTTCTTAAACGGCCGAGTCGTATTTTTCACGGTGAAGCGAACGCGCTCGGAGTTTTCCGTCAGCAAATAATCCCGCACGCCTTGGGTCAGAGCGGCGGCGGCTTGCAAACTTCCGTCAACGGGCAATCCCGCGACGGGCCCTGGTTGAGTAGGTCGATCGGAGAGCAACTCCGTCGTCACACTGTAATTGAACTCCGTTCCCTGCGCCACGAGTTTATCATCATTATCCGGCCGCGTCGGCGACCCCTGCGGTGTCAAACCATGCCACCCCGGATGCGTAATCCCCGTCCCCGGATCGGTCGAAACGGAGAGGCCATCGGCGGAAACCGTCGCGGTCCCTTCGATCACCAGCCGCCCGGTGGTGTGGTCGAACGACAAGAAGTTGAGCTGCTCGCCCGGCTTGCCGCCGAACAGGTTGGGGAAGGTCATTGGCGCCGGCGTGGCGAAGTTGGTCACACCGGGCGCTTGGATGGTGATGTCGAACGTGTGCTGCAAGAGCCCCGGCGGCAACATTTCGCGCACCAGGGCCGCTGGCACCGTGCTGATGCCCACTTGGCCCGCGGCGACGAGGTTGCCGTTCTGATCGCGCATACTGCCGGGCTGCACTTGCAGCGTGAGCAGCGCGCGCTGCTCCGGCGTGATGTTCGCCGCGGCCTCGGGCATCACCGTAATCGTGGTGGGCGCGGCGCCGCTCACATTCTGCAAGATCGAAGTTTGCAGCCGCGGCAAGTACACTTCCTGGCGATCGCGGTTGGCCACCTGCTGCTCGCTGGTCCCCATCGTCCCCATCACCGTGTTGGCCCGGCCCGCTTCGAGGTTGAGGTCCATCACCATTTCAGGAAAGAACGTGCCGGCCGGCGCGTTGGTGGCCGTGCGGCCGTCGATCGCCAGCTTCACATTGCCAGCGGGGGCCGAAGGGAAACTAAAGTTCCCTTGGGCATCGGTCAGCACGAACTGGCTTTCGAGCCCCACGATAAACACCTTCACACCAGCGAGCGGCGTGAGGAACACATCGTCCGGCGTGTGCAGCACCTGGTCGGGGCCCACGCGGATGTCGTCGAACGTCATCGGCTTGAGGTCCGGCCCCGCTTCCACCACTTTGCCGGTGAGCGAAGTGCCAAGAAGCGGCGTCAGACTCACCGTGCTGAACGAGAAGGAGAGCTCGCCACCCGCCACGCCATCGTCATTGGCGTCGAGCGCGGCGCCGTCCGCCGCCGCCAGAATGGTGGCGCCGTTCACGTGGACGGTGATTTGCGAAGCCCCCGGCATCGGTTGGGTGAAAAAAAGCCACGCAAAACTGCCATCGCCCGCCGGCACGATGTTCGCCGCCAGCTTGGCTCCGTTCGGCCCGGTGGCGTAAAAGTTGTTGGCGTTGAGCGAAGCCGGATTAACCGCCCGCGAGAAAAACACCTGCGGCCGATAGGTGGAGCCAACGTCCCGCGCGCCATTGAGCGGCGTGAATCGTTCCACGCCGAACGTCGCGCGCTGGGCAACGGTGAGATTGCGAATCACGCTGCTCGCATGGCCGGCCGCATCGCGGATCGACACCGTCAGCACGGTAGCGCCCGGAGCGAGCGCCGCGATGTTCAGCGGCACGCTGAACTCGCCCGTGGCCGCATCAAATGGAATCGTGCGCGTCGGTTGACCGGTGAACGCGTACTTGAGTTCGACGATTGATGAACCAGTCGCGTTCGCCAATCCCGAGAGCTGAGACCCCGCTTCCAGAGTGGCGCCTTCTTCGGGTGCGATGATCTGCACCGTGGGCGCCAGCGTGTCGAGCGTGAAACTGAACAACTGCGGATCGCTAATGTTCCCTTGGAAATCGGTCGCAACCAGCGCAATCCGGTGCTCGCCCTCCGCCACGCCATTGAGCGCGAGCGACGTGGTGAACGTGAACCGCCCGAGCGCATCGAATGAGACCGGCGAGGACGCGCCGCCATCAACCGAGGCGATCAGTGTGGCGACGCCCGAAAGATTGTCGAGCACCCGGCCGACGATGGTTTGGTTGGTGGCCGCAACGCCGCCCGACTCGGTTTCCAGCAGAATCTTCGGCGCCACGACATCCGCCGACGCATCAAACGTGCCGAGCACCTGTGCGGCGAGCGCCCGGCCGGCGGCTTGGCCATCCTGGTTCGAGAACTCGTAGTGAATCCCGCCGTAAATGCGGCTGCGGCCTGCTTCGGCTGCGGCGGCATCGAAACTGGCGAACGAGCGATTAACGCCCAAGAGCCCGCTCGATGTGGTAGTGAAGCTGTAGTTCGCGCCGAACACCGAAGTGAGCACTGCGGCGGCGGCGCCGCTGAAGGTGCTGTGGCCCGAAATATACTCGGGGAAGTTCGGCGTGATGAGCAGCGGCTGCCACGTGGCGTCGGCCGTGGTGAGGTCGTTGCCATCGTCCGCGGCATTGTGTATCGCCGTGAAGGGGCGCCAGAAATCGGTCTCGAACTTCGCCTTCCAAGCGAGGATCGCCGCGTCGGCGAGCGCGATATCGAGTTTCGCGAAGAGCCGCGCATTTTCCGCAATGCTGTTGCCCGCCGCGACCGCCACCTGCTGGGCAATTCTATTCCAGTGCCCCGGCGGCGTGTACGTTCCCGAACCATCCGCCCAGAATCGCGCGATCTGCGTTTGATCGGCAGTCCGAACAGTGCTGCTCGCGCTGCCGAGGCTTTTCACTTCATTCAGCGCGTTGGCCCATTGCAAACTGCTGAGCGACGGCGGGCCCGACGGCGTTAATTCATCGAGATCGGCGCCGGAGAAGGAAGCGAGATTCCCCCACTGCGGATCGAGCGCCGGCGCATACAGCGGTTCGGTCTGCTGCCAATCGCCCGGGTTCGTTCCCGGGACGTAATCGACGAAATCGTCCCAACCATCGTCGGCCCGCAGCGCGATGATCGCCTCGCCAACTAATTGCCCAAACGTCACGCCGCCGGTTTCCGCAGCGCCATCGGGCACTTGGCCCAGGGCCGCCGTTCGCACAGTGTTGAAGAGCGCTTGCTGCGCCGGATAAAGGTAGGACAGTACTCGATGCGCGGCCCCGGAGACGGCAGCTTCGAGCGAAATGCCCGTCGGCGCCGCCAAGCTCACCGAGTACCCCGCGGTCCCTTCAATCGCGCTCACCGCATCGTAGATGGCGGCGTGGACCATCGCCATCGCGCGGGACGCAAACGTCGGCGCCGACGCATCGAACTGCACCGCGTCGAGCAGCGTTTGATTCCAGCGCAGCACCGGGTCCTGCTGCGCAGCGATTTCCACGCGGCGAATCAAGGTGGGAACCTGCACCGTGTTGCCGGCCGCATCGGTAGCGGTGGCCGTGAACAGATTATCGCCAACCACCAGCGGCACCGCAGGAAACATAAACTCGCCGGCGTTGTTCACCAGCGCGCTCATGCCGGACCCAACGAGCGAGACCGTTAGCCCCGGCGTCGCGGCGCCAAGCAAGGTGACGCGACCGGCGCTCGAAGTCTGCGGCGCCACAAACCCCGAGCCGGCCGACAAGCTCAGCGGGCCAATCGCCGGGCCTTGCGTATCGAGGATGAAGGGAACATTAAATGTGCTTTTGTTGCCGAAGCCATCGCGCGCAATGAACTGCACAATGTGATTGCCATCAGCCGAGCCATCCACGGCCAGTGGCGGGCTAAAACTGAATGTTCCGTCGGCCGCCACGGTCACTGGCACGGCCGTTCCGCCATCAACCTTGGCGAGCAGCGTCACGCCGCCGAGCGTATCCGCCACGCTCCCGGCAATCGTGGAATCCGAGGTGACACCATCAAAATCCGTCAGCGCCGCCGCGGCGGTATCGCGCGCGAGGCTGGCCACCAACAGCGGGCCGTCGAATTCGAGCGGCTCCGTGGGAACTTCGCTAAACAGCTTGTCGCGGAACTTGAGGCCATCTTGAATGTTGATCACGCCCGAGCCGTCAAAATCGTAGCGCGTTAAGTAGTCGGGGCGGTTGGTGTCGGCAAACATCCGTTCGCGGACACCGAGGCCGTCGTGCATATTCGTGACGCCGTTTTGGTTCCCGTCGCCGGGGACTACCGAGAATTGGAACACGAAGTCTCCGCCGGGCGTCCCGTCCCCTGTTCGTGGCGCCCCTTCACCGTCGAGAGCGAAGCCCATGCCGTTGGCAACGCGGTCCACGAGTCGGATGGCGTACTTGTCGGCCCCGAGCGGTTGCGCGAATGTCCAAGTCGCGGTGTGCTTCGTCGAGTCGTAAGTGAAACCTCCTGCGGCGAGCGGAATGGCAAGGCCAGACTGCACTCCCTGAATGTGAAGGTCGGACTCTTGGACGTCGACGCCTTCGTTGAAGCGAAGCGTGAGACGATCGAGATTCGACCACGGCAGGGGCTGGGCCGAGTTTTGCAAAGTGAGGCGGAACCCGCCGTTGCCTTCTCCGTCGGCCACCAGTTTTGCGACGAAGGCGTCGCGCCACGCCTGGCCGCCGATGAGAATTTCCTCAATCGTCGGCGGAGTCCCCGAAAGCATTCGTCGCTCTTCGAGCGACTCGAATTGCAGGGATGCATCCCGGCGGTTGCAGGACCGCATTGTGCATCTGCGCAACGCGGGGGACAGCGAGTGACGGCGCGTGCGTAGGCGCATTCAAACTCCCAAGAAGATGCTTGACCGAGGTCGCAGCTCGAGCACTACGAACGGCGCACGCGCCGAGGCAAGAGAATGCGGCAATTCTACAGCCCCTTAACCTAACCTGCGGCCAATCGATTTGAAACTATTGGGGGGGGATTACCTGCCTGCCCGATCCGCCGGGCGTACAACAGGGCCCCCCCGTGTTTACTGGGGCGGACTTGCCCCAGACGGCTCGACCGCAAACAGAATCGACCAAAAGGCTCGAAAAACGCACTTGCGCCATGCCTGACCCTGAGAAGTAAGGCAAACCGGAACCACGATTCTTGTGATTCCCCAGGCCTCCGGCTATGCTCCAGTGAGACGAATCAGCGGCTTTTCCAAGCGTGAGGGCCGAGTGGATGGCTCTTCCTCGCGGATGCTGATGTTCACGGCCTCTTCATGGGGCGTTTAACGAGGAACAGGACTTCCAACCCATCAACGCGATTTGTTGAGGTGTTCATGCGCACGATTTTCATCGCTGAAGCTCGTTGGGAGGTTGCGCTTGGCTGCGTGGCAATGCTGACTGTTTCAGCGTCCTCGATGGCCTACGCCACGGTCATTTCGCCGAGCATCGTCGTAAGCAGTTTGCAACTCGCACCGTCAAGTGCGACTCAAAACGAAGCGCTCAACGTCTTTTTTTCGGCTCCACCCCAACTGTCGTTGGACATTGCTGGCTTTCAACTGAGTCTTACGATCCTCGGACCGGACGACTCAGTCCGATTCACTGGCGTGAGCGCGCCCCAGGGGAAGCCGTACCTGTTCGCGCCTGTGTCGACTGTGCCGTTTGCATCCGTCTCACTCGATGGTTCGCGACTGACTTTTGGGGATTTTCTCAATTCCGGGTACGGCCAAGCTAGCAACGACCAGGGACTCGCGACGATTCAAGTCTCAATATTGCCGTCCGCCGTCGGCAAGAGTTACGTCGTCGCCGTCGACCTCGATCCAACGGAGTCTTTTTTGGGGATCAGTTCGACGAATCTGCTGCCGGTCACGGCGCAGAACGGAACGATTTCCATTGTTCCTGAACCAAGCGGCCTTGTGATAGCGGTCGTGATCGCAAGTGCGACTGGCGTTGCCAGGTCGCGGCGAAACAAGAGTCGTCCGATTTGCTACTGCCGCATCTCATGAGATTATCCGATTCCCTCGCTGCGCACACCCAGAGGGAGTTGGGATCAAGATGCGCTTGCCGTTCTGCCCTTGTTTTAGCGGGGTTTCTCGGAATCCTTCTGGGGCGCGTCACCGCAGGCCGGGCGGCGCTATTGGTGCAGGCGGATGTCGCTAGCATCCACTATTTGCCTTCGGCTCGCACGGCGTCACTAGAAGTATTCCTCACGATCACTCCGCCCGAAAGCATATTTCTGTCGGCGCATCAAGTCCGCATCGTCTTTGATGATCGAGGCGCTGGGGCCGCCATTGCGGCGGCGGGCAAATCGACGGAGCACGTCTATGCTGGGCCGAGTACGAGTCCTGTCACGGCTCTCGTTGGTGCGCGTGTTGATTCGGGTGATATTTCTTTTACCGGAAGCGCGACTGTCACCACGGGCGCCGGACTCCTGAAAGTGACGCTCGCACTTCCACCGCGGATCCCCGTCGGGTTTTATCCGCTGACACTTTCAACGGATCCGCAGTTTACCTTTCTCGCCGACTCAACGGGCAACAACTTGACGATTGATGTGACTTCGGGCGGCCTCAACGTGCGCAGCGCCGGAGTCGCCGGCGACTACGACGGGGACGGAAATGTGGACGGTGACGATTTGCTCTCGTGGCAGCGTACGCTTGGCTCGCGAATGAACCTGACGAGCGACGGCAATGGAAACGGAGTCGTCGACGGCTTCGATCTCGCAACTTGGCGAGATCGCTTCGGCAGTTCGCGCGTCGTCGGCGACTTCGATTTCGACCGATCCGTCGATGGCGACGACCTGTTGGAGTGGCAACGAACTTTAGGGTCGGTGAGTATCTTGGCTGCTGACGCGAGCGGCAACCGCATTGTCGACGCTGCTGACTTGGCGTTCTGGCGCGGTCAGTTCGGCTCGATTCCCAGACGCGGGGACTTCGATGCAAACGGCGTCGCCGACGGTGCCGACATGCTCTTATGGCAGCGTCGGCTTGGGTCGACCACAGTCTTGACGGCCGACGGAAATGGGAATGGCCTCGTCGATGCAGCCGATTTAGGGATATGGCGTAGTGATTTCGGCAGCGCCCAATCGGCGACTTTGGTCGCGACTCCCGAACCTCCATCCGCCCTACTGGGGTTGGCTTCGATCGCTGCATCACTGGCGTGGACTAGAACTTCTTGCCGGTTTTTCGATAGCATTTCCGCCAGGACGACATGATTCCCAGGCACTTCATTCAGGTCCTGAGATCGGCCAACCGGTCGGGCTGTCCAGGTTTTGGGATCCACCTCACGGCGGCGGTCGAGTTTGGCCAGCCAACGAGGGTTTGAAGGGCTCTCTCCCTTCATTGAGGCCTCATTCGCGTAGTTGGCCCCCAGAAGTTTCGCAGCACAGGTCGCCCCGACCTCGGCGTCCAAACGGAATTCGTTACCTCGCGCCGCGTTGATCGCCTGACGCGAAAATGGCCAGACCAGCACGAATGGATTTTTGGCGTTTCTGCATTCCATGACCCGCCTACCGTGACCAGCACCGGCGAGATCCCGGGTGAGCCGCCAACCAGGCGTCTGGAAGCAGGGCCGTGACCGCGGGCGGCGAATGGCGGGATAACTGGACCAGCAGAGCGCGCACGTAGGCAAACGGCTCGACCTGATTTGCCCTAGCGCTGGCCATGATGCTGTAGAGGACCGCAGCCGCCTTGCCGCCGTTGTCGCTGCCCAGGAACAAATAGTTCTTGCGGCCGATCGCCACGGGACGAACCATCCGCTCGCTCAGATTGTTGTCGATGCTGAGCGCGCCATTCTCGCAGTAGCGGACCAGACCGTCCCAACGTGGCAGCACGTACTGCAACGCTTGGCCGATGGGACTCTTGGGCAGCACGCTCTGGTCGGTGACCTGCAGCCACTGGCGAACCTCGCCGAGCAAAGGCAACGACTGTTGTTGTCGCAGGTCCAAACGCTGTCGATGCCAAGCCAGCCACTCTGGCTCGCTGTCGAGTCCATCGGCGCTGATTATTTTTTTGGCGTCGCGTTCGATGCGGTATAGTCGCGCGATATACGCGAGCGCAACGTGGGCGAATTCGGGCTGCACCGTGCGGGCGTCATAGAACTTCCGCTGCGCATGCGCCCAACAGAGCACTTGCTTCACATTGCCAGCGGCGTAGATGCCGTCGTAGCCGGCAAAGGCGTCGGCGTGGAGGTATCCCTCAAAGCCTTTCAAGAATTCCACAGGTCCGTCGCGCCTGCGGCTCGTCGTGTAGTCATACACCGTGTAGGGATTCCGCCAGTCGCCGCAATAAACCCAGAGCCGGGCCGTTCGCGTCTTGGGCAAACTGGCGTCGAGCACGGGAACCGGAGTATCGTCGGTGTGGATCGATTCCGATGAACGAACCCGTTCGACCATTGCTTGGTAGACTGGTTCCAGGATAGCGGCGGCCTGCAAGGCCCACCGGCAGAGCGTGCTTCGCGACAGCTCGACGCCGCTGCGGGCGAACACGTCTTCCAGCCGATAGAGCGGGAGATGATCGGCGTACTTGCTGACCACCACGCTGCTCAACAGCCCTGGTCCGGGCAGGCCCTTGGCAATCGGCTTGTCGGGAACCGGAGCGATGGCTACCTGTTCCTCGCAGCGGCGGCAGGCGTACTTCCAGCGTCGATGCTCGATGACTTTCAGAACAGCCGGCACGAATTCCAGTTGCTCGCTCGTCTCGCAGCCGATTCGCTGTCGCGTCTCCCCGCAACACGGACACGACTTGTCGACGTCGGCCAGGTCGTGGTCCACAACTTCGCGGGGTAGATGATCGGGCAGCCGGCCGCGGCCGCCGCCGCGACGCACGTGCTCACGGACAAACAGCGACGCGGCTTCTTCGGGAGTTGGAGCTGGCGCCGAGTCGCCCACGTCTTCGCTGCCAAACATCGACAGCTGGTTGGGGTCCACTCGTTCACTGCGAGGACCGTAGCGGCTGCGAAGCAACTGTTCGACGAAGTGCCTCGACTGTGCCAACTCGCGCTGCAGCTGATCGATCGTCGACTGCTGCTCATCGATGATCTGATGACAAAGTGACAGATCGTTCGGGCGATAAATGGCGTCCGTGCTCATGGATAATGAGACGAATGCCAAGGCAAAATGGTTCGTTGCTTGGTCGATGAAATTCTAGGCGGTTCTTCGATATCGCTTCCTTCGCCGCACGCTCGCCAACTCAATGCCGCCCAGCAGTAAGCTTAAGTCCGCAGCGCTGAGCACAACGTGGCTCGCTTCGTCGCTGACAGCTGGCAGTTCGAACGTGCCGGCTTCGAGTCGCTTGTACCAGATGGCCAAGCCGTCGTCGTCCCACCATAGAAGCTTTACGCGGTCGCGACGGCGATTGACAAAGACGAACAAGCCGCCTTGCAGCACGTCGCGGGCGGCTTGCTCGGCGGCAAGGCGCATCAGACCGTCAAACCCCTTGCGCATGTCAGTGGCGCCAACGCAAAGGTAAACGGCAGTCGGTCGGGGAGCCAACGCGAGCATCAGTCGCCTTTCAGAACGTTGAGCACTGTACGGAGCAAAGCTTCGTCCGCGCCCGGTTCGACGCGGAGCGTCGCGCCGTTCACTTCCAAGGTCAGCGCCGGCGTCGGTAATGCGGCTAGTGAGACCGGCACAAGGCGAGGCGCCGCGGGCCGAGGTACGGTCGTCTTGGAATGCCGAGGCTTCGTTTGCAAACGCAGCCCGCGTTTCCAGAGATGAAACGCCGACTCGGTAAGTCCGCGTTCGCGGCAAAATGCGGCAATTGTCTCGCCGCTCTGTCGCCAGTCATCGAACTGACGCCGCCAGAATGCCTCGCGCTCTGCCTTGGAAAGTCGCACTCGCTTGGCCATCGCTCGTAGTCCTGAGGTTTCGCAGGGAAACCCTCAAGCTAGCACGGGCGTCAAGATGCGGATGGTGAAACGGATACCATAATCCCGAGGTCGTTGGTTCGGCCCGGACTTAGCGAGTTGCTCTCATCTTTCCGGGCAGAGCGTAATTCTGCATCGAGCAGAAGAGTTGACTACGCACGGCGAGAGTGACGTGTCGCCGCTGGCGCTCGGCTCCTTGTAGTCCTCGAAACAGGCGTTCTCGTTCCCCACGGATCCGCCGCCAGCGATCTACCCGCTGGCGGCGGCGCTTGTAAACCGCGGCGAATATCAAAACTCATCGACGCGTGACACTGGCCAACAAGGGACCGCAATGACACTTGACCCAAGCGATGCTCAGGCGCTTGCCGACGCGGTTCGCGTGCTGGAAAGCCCTGGCTTGGCGATCCAAATCGCGGAAGTCATCGGTAAGCCGATTGGATATAGCATTAGCCGCCTGCCGGATGCAGTGATGCGGCGAGTAGGCGATACAACGAGTGCGGCATTGCGTACCGCGCTCCGCGCTGCGGTGTCCACGATGAACGATGAGCGGGGCATTACACCCTCTCAACGGACCCATAAGATGCTTGCAACTCTTAGCGGCGCCATTGGCGGCGCGTTTGGCCTCCCGGCGCTCGCTGTCGAATTGCCCGTGTCGACAACGATCATCCTGCGGTCGGTCGCGGACATCGCGCGAAGCCTAGGTGAAAGTATTCGGGACGTCGATACGCAGCTGGCATGCATTGAAGTGTTCGCGCTAGGTAGCGGCTCGAAAGTCGAAGGCACTGCCGATGCTAGAGCGTTTTTCTAGTTAGTGTGCCGAATATCCACAATGTCGAAAGTAGTTTCGGCACTCGTTGGAGTCGAAGCGTTCCAGAAGCTGGCCCAGTCGCCGCTCAAGCCCTTCGACGGTCCGTTCGGCGGCCGCGCGGAG
>JANOIK010000926.1:0-1595 GCA_031407585.1 Planctomycetota bacterium
AGCTGGTGCCCCGTGAGAATGCAGGCCACGCGGTCACTGGGGGCGATCACGCCTTGCTCGCGCAGCAGCTTGGCGCCGGCGACGCTCGCGGCGCTGGCCGGTTCGCAGCCGAAGCCGTTGGCGCCTACCTGGGCCTTGGCGTCGAGCATCTGCTGGTCGGTCACCTCGCGGACGACGCCGTCGCACGCGTCGAGCGCCCGCAGGCACTTGATGAGGTTCACCGGGCGGTTGATCTCGATCGCGCTGGCGATCGTGTCGGCCTTCTTGGCGCCGGCGTCGAGCTCGCCGTAGTACTTTTCGATGATCTTCTTGTCGGGCCGGCCGCCGTTCCAACGCAGGTTGCGCGCGTTGTACAGCTCGGTCAGCGTGTTGGCGCCTGTGGCGTTGATGACGGCCAGCCGCGGAATGCGGTCGATCAAGCCCAGCTTGTGCAGCTCGGTGAATGCCTTGCCGAACGCGCTGGAGTTGCCGAGATTTCCGCCGGGCACGACGATCCAGTCCGGCACTTGCCAGTCGAGGCTCTCCAGCACGCGATACATGATCGTCTTCTGGCCTTCGAGGCGGAACGGGTTCACGCTGTTCACCAGGTAGATGCCAAGCTGCTGGCTCACCTGCTGAACGCGGTGCATCGCGTCGTCGAAGTCGCCGGCGATTTGGATTGTGAGCGCGCCGTAGTCGAGCGCCTGCGACAGCTTGCCGTACGAAATCTTGCCGGAGCCGATGAAGATCACGGCCTGCATGTGCTTGGTGGCGCAGCAGTACAGCGCGAGCGAGGCGCTGGTGTTGCCGGTGGAGGCGCACGCGGCGCGCTTGGCGCCGATGGTGTGGGCGTGCGTGAACGCCGCGGTCATGCCATTGTCTTTGAAGCTGCCCGACGGGTTCATGCCCTCGTACTGCAAGAACAGGCAGCCCGGCTTCATGCCCACGTACTCGGCCACGCCGTCGGTGGGAACCAGCGGGGTTTGGCCCTCGCCGATGGTGACAATTCGGTCCGGCGGGGCGAACGGCAGCAACTCGTGGAATCGCCAGACGCCGCTGCGGCAGAGCGGTTCGTTGCGGCGGGCCCACTTGCGTTCGAACCACCGCAGCGACTCGGGCGGCGGCGTCGCGTCCCAGTCGTAAATCACGTCGAGCAGCGAGGCGCACTTAGGGCAGGCGGTGTGAACCTCGCCCACGTCGAACGTGGCGCCGCAATCGGGCGACAGGCACTTTTGGAAGGCCTGGGCGGTTTCCACTTCGATCGAGGTTGCCACGTGCGTGCGATTCCGACGGTAAGGGCAAGGCGCCAAACGACTTACTGGAAGTTTAGCTGCGCCGCACGCAGACGGCAACGCTTCACAGCCGGGTGTGCATGCTCATAACCTCGCGCCGCGGCGATCTTCAGGGTCCCGCGTTCGACCGTAAATCGAGGCAGTTCGGCCGTTTGACGCCCCTGCTGAGCGGATTTACAATGACGAGTCTTGGTCTCGTCCGGCGGGCATCGCCGGGCGGCCGCTGCCGCGTCTGGAGAGCAACATGAAGAAAGCGGAGATGAAGGTGTTTCGGGATCAGCTGCTCGACATCCGCGCCCGTTTGCGGGGCGATGTCACCTCGAT
>JANOIK010000936.1:0-1575 GCA_031407585.1 Planctomycetota bacterium
CGGCGTCCTGCTGCTCGCCCTGGCGTCGCTCGGATTCCTTCGGAGGCGGCGACGACACGGCGCCGCACCTGCGGCGCCATTTGCCTCGTGACGCCCCATCGGGCCCTACATCCGCAATGAACGCTGGCTTGGCCTATCTCAACGGCGCCTGGATCGACGCCGGCGCGCTGAGCATGCCGCTGGACGACATTGGGCTCCAGCTTGGCGTCATCATCGTCGAGCGTCTGCGGACGTTTAGAGGCGTTCCGTTCGAGGTCGACGGGCACGTGCGGCGGCTGCGGCGATCGCTGGAGATCGTCGGCTGGGACGGAGCGCGGATTGCCGAGCAGGTACGGGCGGCGATCAACGAGCTCATGCCGCGAAATGCCGGGCTGCTCACGCCAGGCGACGATTGGGCGATCGGCGCGTTTGTGACGCCCGGCCGCACGAGCGACGCGGCCGATCCGACGGTGTGCGTGCACGGGTTTCCGCTGACTTTCGCGAACTTTGCCCGCCAATACGAAAGCGGCGTCCACGTGTGCCTCACCGACGTGCGGCAAGTCCCCTCGAACTGCTGGCCCGCAGAGCTGAAGTGCCGCAGCCGAATGCACTACTACCTCGCCGATCGCGAAGCGGCCCGGCGGTTTCCGGGCTCGCGGGCGCTCGTGCTCGACCAGCGGGGCTTCATCGGCGAGGCCTCGACCGCCAATGTCGTGTGCTGGTTCCGTGACCGCGGCCTCGTGATCCCGCGGCAGGAAGGCGTACTGCCGGGAATCAGCCAGGCGTTCTTGTTTGAGCTGGCTCGCGAGCAGGGAATCGAGCGACGCGAGGCCGACATTACCCCTGAGCAATTGCTTGCCGCCGACGAGGTCTTCCTCACCAGCACATCCGTGTGTCTGTTGCCGGTGGTGACGGTCGATGATCGTGCAATCGGCGATGGCGTGCCTGGACCTACCTTCAAGCAATTGCTCGCGGCGTGGAGCGAGCGCGTCGGCGTCGACGTGGCAGCACAGGCGCGGCAGTTTGCTACGCGATGACGCCTGTCACCCCGAGGTCGGCCGAGGGGCCCGCGCTGCCTCTGAACACGAGCCGGACGTCTCGGCGGACCTCGACGTGACAGGGTTCAGACTCGCTACAGCCCCGCAAAGTAGTTCGTCACCGCCACTTCCAGCGTCTCCCGCGTCACCGCCAGCGGTCGGCCGTGGAACTCGCAGAAATTCTTCACCTGCCGAAGCAAATCGCGCGGGTGGCAATACCGCAGCGGCCGATGCACCGCGCGATAGTGGTGCTCGATGAGCCGCACGATCGCCTCGCCGTCGCACGTGCAGCCGTCCTTGTTGGCCAGCTCCGTGAACAGGTCGACGAACTCGCGCTCCTCCGGCCCGTGCACCTCGATTTTGTAGGGAATCCGCCGCAGAAACGCCTCGTCCACCAGTGCCGACGGCTCGAGATTCGTCGAGAACACTAGCAGCAAATCAAACGGCGCCGACACCTGTCGGCCACTCGGCAGATTGAGATAGTCGCGCTGCTTCTCCATCGGCACGATGAGCCGATTGAGAATCTCGGACGTCGGCATCCGCTGCCGCCCGAAGTCGT
>JANOIK010000943.1:0-4123 GCA_031407585.1 Planctomycetota bacterium
CATCGATGGCGGTGAAACCGTCGATCTATCCAGCCTCTAGGGAAAAGCGACTCATGGAACGGCGCGGTAGGCTCATCGGCGGCGCAATTTCTCTATCTGCTTTGGGCCTGCTGACGTTGGGCTGCGGTGGCGGCGAGCGAACGGAAGGCTTGGCGCCCGTCACGGGCCGGATCACCTACAACGGACAACCTGTCCCGGCGGGGCAGATCTATTTCTACCCGGCGGACGGCAGACGGCAGTCGTCCGGTACGATCGACGCCGACGGCAAGTACACGCTGACGTCCTACAACTCGGGGGACGGCGCGCTCATAGGAAAGCATCGCGTCGTCATCGACGCGACGCAGCCGGCGGGACCTCTTCCAAACCCGGACTCTCCCGAAGCGTTCAAGGCGGGCCCGCCGAAGCCGCCGCAGCGCATTTTGCCCGCGCAGTACTACGATCAAGCCACAACGCCGCTCGAGGCCGAGGTTAAGGACGCGGACAACGTCATTGACTTCCCCATCGCGACGTGATGGTCGAACGTGTCTCACGCGGGACAACGCGCCGTCGGTGCTAAAATCGCGGGTGCCACTGCTGGCTCGTCCAGCAGTGCGCTCTGGGTGCTATGCCCTCGTCCGCGCGGGCGTGCGAATCACGCCGGACATGCCGACAAAGACAAGACATGCCACCCGGATGCCTTCAGTGGCCGCTCGCCGCGTAGCTTGCCATTGCGGCCGGATCGTACGGCACGAAGAGCGCCTCGAGCCCACCGCGCGTCGTCAGTTCGGGGTTCAGCCACCGCGTGTACTCGGCCTCGCCGGTGAGCAGCACCGGCATGCGCGGATGGCCCACGGCGCGGACCAGCGCGTTCGCGTCGGTCGTCAGCAGCGTGCACGAGTCGACGACTTCGCCCTCCGCGCCGCACCATCGTTCCCATAACCCGGCAAACGCGAACGTGCGAAACTCCGGCAGATGGAAGTAGTAGCCCTTCTCGAAAAACTCGTCGGCCGGCAGCAGGCACCGGCGCCGTTTGAACGCCTCGCGGTACGTCGGCTTCACGTCCACCTCCTCGCTACGGGCGTTGAAGCACTTGCGCTGAAACGCGGTCCGCTTCGGCGTCTTATCCGAAGGCTTCCACCACGCCGGCAGCAGCCCCCACTCGGCGGCGACCATTTCGCGTTCGCCGTTCTCGTCGAGTCGCACGATCGGCGGCCGGCCTAGCGGGTAAAACCCCGCATCGGGCAGCATGAGCTGGTACTGATTGCTGCGCACGCTGAACTCGTCCGCCAGATGCGGCGGTGGCTTTCGCGAGCCTTTATAATGGTGGCACATTGGGATCAGCCGCTGGTATTTGGCGCGCCAGAGACAGGGGCGATCTCACCTTAGAAGGCTATTCCTCGAAAATGCTTGCTGTATGTCTCCAAATCCCTAAGAGAGGACGAACCGCTAGTAGGACTACTCCGTGAAGGATTCGACTTAGGCCATTGAAACGCGCCTGTTCAATTTCGACACGAGCGAAATTCGCATTGTTGCTCACACCTCTGGGGAGCGTCATGTAGCGAGCTGCTGCATAGAGCCAGTAAGATAAGCCGACGACGGCGAGCGTCACGCCAGCAACCACGAGCCCGATCATGAAAAGCCGGGATGTGTGCAGACTGTACTGACGGTTATCCTCATTTGCAAACCCGAATAAAGATGTCAACTTTCGACTTGCAGCGAGTAGGACGAGTCCCGGAACCACCTGCGTCCAGAATATCAAGGATGCATACGGGCCAAACAAGTTGTGTCGTTGCGCGAAAGATCGGCTTAAGGCGGAGTCAAACGCCAAAAGTGACCCGCTAACCAAAAAGTAGAGCCCTAGGATCGCAAGCGCGGCGAAGAGTATCGCGCCTGGCCTTAACGACGCATCGTTCATCGAATATTGACCTTGGAAGAGATGGGGACCGCGTGAGGGCCGAAGTAGCAACTACGTTCAAGACCGTGCAGCCATAAGCAGCCTAACTTCCGGAAGCGATTCCGCCCACTCATTCCCGTTGCCGCACCCGTTCTTGCTCGACGCCGGACTTGTCAGCCAAACGCGGCGGCGGGCGACACGAACCTTTGAAGTGGAGGCACAGGGAAGGAACAAGGATCTCAAGGAATAACTGCAGTTCTGCGAATTTTTAA
Source organism: Planctomycetota bacterium (assembly GCA_031407585.1). Classification (GTDB taxonomy): domain Bacteria; phylum Planctomycetota; class Planctomycetia; order Pirellulales; family Lacipirellulaceae; genus Lacipirellula. Next base: position 2,146 of record JANOIK010000943.1, read on the forward strand.
GTGAAGCAACGGTCGGGAATCCCTCCCCAAGCCCATCCCTTCGAGGGAGGGGGAACTGAAGTCACTTCGCCTCGACGCGCTCGGTCTGCCGCACGCGCACGTACTCGGCGCCGAACAGCACCACCAGCATGGCGTAGTAGGCCCACAGCATGATCGCCAGGAACGAGCCGATGACGCCATAGGCCGTGGGGTAGTTGAGCCGCAGCAGGTACACGGCGAGCACCTGGCGGCCAATTTCCCACAGCGGCGCCGCAACGAGCCCCGCGGCAAACGCTTCGCGCCAGTAGATGCGCGGCTTCGGCACGTACTTGTACATAAACGCCAGCACGAAATAGTTGAGACAGATGTTGATGCCGACGCCGGCAAGCCACGAGAGCGTGGGCTCGACGTTGTGGGCGGTTAGCGACTTTTGCACCGCCGACCACACCATCGACGCGACGAGCGCCGCGACCAAGAAGGCGCCGACGGCGACAAGCATGACGAGCGCCTTGAAGCGCGCGATCACGTGGCGGCCAAACCACTGGGGCCACGTTTCCTTGCGCACCACGTCGAGGTGCCAGATGCGGTCGAAGGCGTAGTCGAGTTGCACGAAGATCGCGATGGATGTGATCACCAACACGACGAAGCCAATCGTGCCGCCTTTGGACGCGTTGTCGTTCGCCAGCTCGAGAATGCGCTTCACCTGCTCTTCGAGGTCAGGGGAAAACTGCTGGCCGATCGTGCGGAGAATGTCTTCCTTGCGATCTTTGGCGGCGCCGGGAATATGCGTGGCGTAGCTGACGCTGGCGACCAGCACGAGCATCAGCGGGAAGAACGACAATGCCACGTAGTAAGCAATGCCCGCGGCGACGAGCGAGCCGTCGTGCCGGCTGAAGCCCAGGTAGGCGCGCCACAGGCGATGCGGAAGTTTGCGAAGGTAAGCCATCGGCGAGCAGCGCGGGAGGGAGTGCGGCGAAGTGCGGGGTTGCTGACGACCACCGGTTCGTCCGAAGGTCGCTTTCTTGCGGGTGGAACGTCCCATTGTTCGGGTCATTCACGGCGTTCGACTGGCACGGGAAATGCTCGATAAGCCTCTTGAGGCGGCGAATTCACTCGGGCCAGTCACTAGGAACATACGCATGCGCCGTCGTCCGTCAACGTGGAATGCTAACCGATATCGCCTCGCCGCGGCGGTCGCGATCGCTGCTTGCCTCTTCGCGAGAGGAGCGATTGACGCGCAAGAGCCATCCGAGGCCCCTACTGACGCACCTCCGGCCGTAGCGCCGACGGACAACGAGCCCCCGCCCGCGCCTCCCGACATCCCCGAAGCGCCCGACGATGGCGCCGACACGGGTGATGCCCAAGCGACGTCGGCCGAGGGCGAAGTACGCAGCGAGAAGTCTGGGCTCTGCGCCCAGCCGGCCCATTCGCGCGAACTCGAGACGGGCCCCGATTTACTCAAAGCGAGGTAACGGCAACTCATGGCGTTTTTCGATCTCACCACCGGCGAAGGCCCCATCATCGCCACGGCGATTCACAGCGGGCACGAGGTGCGCCCCGAGGTGACGCCGCTGTTCGCCATCGACGAGGCGACGCGGCTGCGCGAGGAGGACCCGTTTACCGACCAGATCGCGGCGGTCGCGCCCTCGTGGATCGCCGGTCGCCATTCGCGCTTCGAGGTCGATCTCAACCGGCCGCGTGAGGAGGCCATTTACGTGCGGCCCGAACAGGCCTGGGGCCTGGAGGTGTGGGAGTCGCCGCTCTCCAATGCAATGATCGCCGAGTCCCTCGCCAACTACGACGAGTTTTACGCCGCAACCTGGGTTATGCTCGAAGCGCTGATCGCGCGGCACGGGCGACTCGTCGTCCTCGATCTACATTCCTATAACCACCGCCGCGATGGCGCCCACGGGCCCGAGGCCGACTCCGCCGACAACCCCGAAGTCAATCTCGGCACCGCGAGCATCGACCGCGATGAGTGGGGCCCGCTCGTGGACCG
>JANOIK010001002.1:0-1793 GCA_031407585.1 Planctomycetota bacterium
CCACGTCCGTGGTCCGCGCATCGACGTCGCCCAGGTCCTTGGGCACCGGTTCGATCGTCACCGTCGCCGCCGTCACCCACTCGTTCGGCCGCCCCACCGCCTCGAAGTACAAGTTCCACGCACCCACCGCCGACCCCCAGAAGGCGAAGCGCCCCTCGGCGTCGGTCATCCCGTACGCCTGAAACATCCCAACGCTCGGCCAGTCGCTCAACTGGATCTTCGTAAACCCCAACGGCTTGCCATTCACCAGCAGCCGACCGCGCACCGCCGTCTCGCCGCCGAGGTCGAGCGTCACCTCGCCGTCGCCGCGCGGCCGGATGCCATGCCGCACCACGCCGAGCGAACTCCAAGGACGGGCGCGCTCGACCCGGCACAGCTCCGCCGGCAAGTGCCGCACCTCGTACCGACCCGCATCGTCTGTCGTCACGACGCCCACCTCGCCCATGAGGCGCTGCACGTCGCTATCGCCACGGTACATATCACGGTGGAAAAAGAGCGTCGCGCCCTCGAGCGGCTGTCCCAACTCATCGAACACCCGCCCCCGCACCGTGGCGCCACGGTTCACGACAATCGGCTCAATCTCATTCGCCCCCGCCGCCACTGCCACGTCGTCGAGCAGCTTGAAGCTGTAGTCCGCATGAATGACGCGCAGCGAGTCCTGGCCGATCGCCAGCCGCTCGAGCCGAAACCGCCCCTCCGCATCCGTGAGCACGCCGAGCGTCTCGACGTCGAACTTCTGCCGATAGTTCGCCACCAACTCCCGCATCGCAATCACCCGCGCGCCCGCAATCGGCGCCCCCGCTTCGTCGACCACCCGCCCCGCGAGCGTCGCCCCGCCCGTCAACGGCAGCGCCACCGGCTCGCCGTCGTACCAATCCGTGTTGATGTCTCCGCTCCAGGTCGTCGTAAATCCGTCCGCGGAAACCGCCACGCGGTAGACGCCCGGCCCCACCGTTTCGATGGAAAACTCGCCCGCCGCGTCATCGATTTCCCGCCACTCGCTGTCCGGCTCGTAGTTCGGCCCTCGCAGGGTCCGGATCTTTTCGAGCCGCGCGCGAAACCGCGTCGCCGCCGCGCCATCGGGCAGCGTCACGCGTCCGCGCAGCGTCGGCCGGCCCACCACCTGCAGCTCCACGTCGAGATCCTCGCTCGGCGCCGTCACGCCCCGCAACGTTTTTTCCTCGATGTCGGGCGAGCTGAACTGCAACTCGTACCGCCCCGGCGGCAGGTCGTCGATCCGAAACGCATTCCCGCCCCGACCAATCATCGCCATTCCGTGATGGCCCCCCGCCTCTGCTGACGCCATGACTGTCACGCCCTGCTTCGGCTCACCGCCCACCAGCCGCACGCGCCCTGAAATGGCGGTCGTCGTCTGCGGCGAAGCTTCATCGAGCTTCAGCTCCAGCACGCCGCCCGCCGGTGGCAACTCGACATCCGAAAGAATTTCGCTCACCCGCGACCCCGTACCCGACGGCACGGACAGGCTCACGCGATACCGTCCGGGCGCCACGTGCGGCAGCGTAAACTTACCGTCGGCGTCGATCTCGGACTTCCCCGGCCAAAAGATAAAATTCCACCACATCGGCTGAATGGTGATCGCCCACCCCGTCGCCGGCTTGCCGTCGGAGCAAATCGCTGTGCCCCGCACCTCCTCGCCGCGAGTCACGAAAAGTGCGCGCATCGTGAGCACCTTCGGATCGCTCGCCGTCACCTCCACCCGTGCGAAGGCGTAGTCGTCGCTCAGCGTCGCCAGATGATAAGGCTCGGCCAACGCTGGCACGCCCACTTCGGCC
>JANOIK010000284.1:0-1836 GCA_031407585.1 Planctomycetota bacterium
GGATCAAGCCGCACGTTCCTGCACACCAAGACGCTCATGTACCGGGCGCCCGACGCCTGGCGAGAGCTCATGGAGCGGTTGTCGCGGTCGATCACGCGGTATCTCAACGGCCAGATCGCCGCGGGGGCCCAGGCCGTGCAATTGTTCGACAGTTGGGTTGGCTGCCTTTCCCCCGGCGACTACCGCGAGTTCGTGCTGCCGCACGTGCGGTCGATCGCCCAGGGGCTGGCGAAGGGGGCGCCGCTGATCCACTTCGGCACGGGCAATCCGGCACTGCTGCCGCTGATGGCGGAGTCGGGCGGCGATGTGATCGGGCTCGACTGGCGCGTGGATCTCGCCGAGGGCTGGCAGTCCGTTGGCCACGATCGCGCGGTCCAGGGCAATCTCGACCCGTCGGTGCTGCTGGCGTCGCGCGAGACGATTGCGGCGCAGGCGAAGGCGGTGCTTGCGGCCGCGGCGAACCGCCCCGGCCATATCTTCAATCTGGGGCACGGCGTGCTGCAGCAAACGCCGGTGGACAACGTGCGAGCGCTGGTCGAGATCGTGCACGAGTCGAGTGCGCGGTGAAGTCTAGCCGACCAAGTCCTCGAACACGATATTCCCCAACTGCGGGTCGAGGTAGTAGATGCCGTAGCTTTCCAAAGTCGCCATGACCTGGCAGACCTCGGGCCAATGGTCCCCGAATAAATCCTGTCCCCTCGCCTCTTGGTCGCGAAGCACCTCTTCGGAAAAATCCGGCGGTCGATCAATTCGAATTTTGGCAAAGTCGATGATGTAAGGCTTGTTAACGACGATCTCCATTTCGACGACCCACAGATCATCGTTGAAGTCGATAAGACGCGGGACCCAAAAGTGGTCGATTTTCTCGGTAAGTCCGTACTCGCGAAACCGTAGATAACAATCTCGCTCGTTGTAGTAGCCGCCAATCCGCTCGAATGATTTAATGGCAGTGTCCCGGTTGGACCGCCATACGGCGCCGTCGGTGCCCTCGCCAAGTGGGCTGGCCAATTGCAGCCCTGATTTGGACAATTGCGCGTACTTCATCGCACACTCAATTTGATTGGATCGATCCATGGGAATTTATCGCGAAGGCGGCTACTCGGCTTCCGTGGAAGCCTACCTGCTTGTCGGCGACAATCGTTATCCGATTGCAAAGACTGGCCATGATGAAGTCGTCGTCGCCGAGGCCTGCGAACTGCCGCCTGGATGCGAGGCGAAGCTCGTCGTCATCGTGGACGGCCAAAAGTCATCGCGAGCGATTGTACTCGACGATGGAATCCGGCGAGGTTCCCTCAACGCGCGTTATTCGGAAGCGGTCCCGTTTTAGCCACCCCGGTGTCGTGCGGCCACGGCAAAGCTGCTTAGATTCGCACCACTCGATTCCCGCCGACTTTGCGAACCAAGCGGCGCGACTCGAGCACGCTCACCGTCGAGAGCACGCGGTGAATCGGCAGAGCGCACGTAATGGCGACGTCATCCAGGACGGACCCCGTCGGCTCGATCGCTTGCAGCACGGCGGTCTCCATATCGTTGAGCAAGAGCTCGGCCGCGGTGCGAATCGTTCCGCCCTGCCCGTTCGGCGCGGCCGTCGGCAGGTGACCAAGCTCCTCGAGCACGTCATCAACGCACGTGACCAATTTCGCGCCGTCGCGCAGCAGGCGATGCGGACCGGACGAGCCGGGGCTGTCGATCGGGCCCGGCACGGCGAACACCTCGCGGCCCTGCTCCATCGCGTGTCGTGCGGTGATGAGGGCGCCGCTGCGGTCGGCGGCTTCGACGATGATCACGCCGAGGCTCATGCCGCTGATGATGCGATTGCGTTGGGGAAACATGCCT
>JANOIK010001021.1:0-1974 GCA_031407585.1 Planctomycetota bacterium
TGCGCGCGCGCGTCGATCCGGTGTTCGTGCCGCGTCCGCTGTTTCGGGTAGCGCAGTTGCCGCGAAACGCGAACGGCAAGCTTCCCCACGCGGCGTTAGCGGCGCTGTATTCACAACTGAGTCAGATGGGAATGGCGGCTACAACCCGAGACAGCCCCGCCGCGCCGACGCTGGTGGTGGCGGCCAGCCATCCGGCACTCGCGGGGCACTTTCCGGGCAATCCGATGGTGCCGGGCACCGTGATCCTGTCACGCGTGGCCGACGCCATCCGGCAGCAGTTTCCGCAAATCGTGCTGGGGACGCTGCTGGCGATGCGCTTTCATGCGCCGTTGCGGCCCGGGCGGCCGTTCAAAGTGCATGCAGAGTTGCGCGGCGAACGGGTGCATGTTGAGGTCCGCGAGGCCGGTGGGCACGGCGATTGCGGCACGCTGATTGCGGGCGGGCAATGGGCCTGCGATGCCGGATCGCAGGTGGACGAACGCGCATGAGCGGCGCATGAACAGTCAATGGCGCGGTCGACGCGAACGTGGCAGCAATGGTGCAATTCGCGTCATGATTTGGCTGGCGATTCATGCCGGGCGCGGCGTGTGCCGGGTGATACTGGTGCCTATCTGCGCCTATTTTTTCGTGACTGCGCCGCAGTCGCGCCGAGCGTCAAGGGAATTCCTCGATCGCGCACTGGGCCGCAGTGCGACCTGGCGCGATACCTTCAGGCACCTGTTCGTGTTTTCCACGACGTTGCTCGATCGCGTCTATCTGATGCACGGTCGCCAGCGCGAATTATCCGTAGAGGTCACTAACGAAGCAGTTCTCTGGGATGCGCTTGGCGGCGGACGCGGTTGCCTGTTGCTAGGTTCGCACCTGGGCAGTTTCGAGATGCTGGGAATTGTCGGCAGTGTGGAAAAAAAGTTGTCGATCAACATGGTGATGCACACCGGCGACGACGGTGCCCGCCTGGGCAACCTGATTCTGGACCAGAAGTCCGCGCTACCCTACAAGGTCATTCCGCTGGGGCAGCCGGGTTCGATGCTGCGGGTGAAGGAATGCCTCGATCGCGGCGAGGTCGTGGGCATCCTCGCCGATCGCGTTTATGGCGACGAAGCGACGCAGAGCCTGCCGTTCCTGGGCAGCCCGGCGCGTTTTTCACTGAGTCCCCTGCGCCTCGCGCGGATTACCGGCGCGCCTGTGGTCACAGTGTTCGGACTGTTCCGCGGCGGTTGCCGCTACGAGATCGTCTTCGAATCGCTGGCCGGGCGCGTTAATGACGCGCGGGCTGAAATTGGTATGACGGTGCCTTCATCCGAAGCGGCGGATGCGGTATCGTTGGACGGCTGTCTTGCGGCGTACGTTGCAAGCCTGGAACGCCACGCTCGCCGCTGTCCCTACAACTGGTTCAATTTCTACGATTATTGGAGCGCCTGATTGGAAAACGCTGTGAACACCAGGCTGAGCAACTCGGGTCGTGGAATCGCCTTGCGGTTCATGGCTGCGCTACTTTTCCTGGCAACCGCGGGCGTTGTGAAGGATGTGCGCGCCGACGGCTTCGACCTCATTCGCTTAATGCAGATGCTGGCCGCGACGCCCGCCGCAGAGGTCGCGTTCATCGAGAAGAAGTACTCCAGCCTGCTGTCGGAACCGGTGGTGAGTTCGGGAAAGCTCTCGTACCGTCGCCCGGACGTTGTGGAAAAAAACATCGAATCACCGCGCAAGGAGCGCTATCGCTTTGTCGGCGACGACTTGCTGCTGGTGCGCAACGGTATTGAGAAGCGGATTCCGCTGTCGAGCCAGCCTCTGCTGTCGGCATTTGCAGCGAGCCTGCGCGGTGTTCTTGGCGGGGACCTTGCCCTGCTTCGCATTCTCTTTCGGTTGTCGCTGGAGGGAGATGAGCCGTCGTGGCGCCTCGAGATGACACCCCTCGACGAGGAAACCGGTCGTTACGTGCAGCGCATCGAGGTGTCGGGCCGTGGCGGCCGA
>JANOIK010001024.1:0-2059 GCA_031407585.1 Planctomycetota bacterium
CGCATGCCCGCTCAGGCCGCCCGCGAGCGGCGACGAGCGCCAGCCGCGCCGACCATCGCCATGAGCAACATGACGACCGACCCAGGTTCAGGAACGGGGCTCGCGGCAGGAGCGGCCTGGGGTAGACCCAGGTGTTGCTGCCAGATGAGTAAGTCGTCGCCGTTGACCACGCCGTCGCCATTGGCGTCGCCGTTGGTCCCGGGGGGGACCATCATGCCGAAGTTCATTTGCCAAATGGCCAGGTCGGCGCCGTCAACGATGGCATCGCCGTTCCAGTTCGCGTTGAATACAAAGCCCGCGTTGACGTTGACCACGACGCTCTGTGGGAAGTAGGACACCGTAAAGTTGAAGCCCGAGAGAACCGGCGGCAGCACGTCGTCGAACGTTCCCACGACGCTAGCGGCCTCGATAATCTCGAACATATCGCCGGCGCGCGGCACGTAGCCGTCGCCCAGCGAGATGGACAGGTCGCCGTCGAGCGTCGCGATGTTCGACACGTCAATGCGGCTGAACTCGTCGCCGATTTCGACGAACATAACGTTGGCGGGGCCGAAGGTGAGCGAGCCGATCAATTCCGATTCGCTAGCGGCGACGACGAACTCGCCGGCGCTCGCCACAGCGACGGGGGATTCGATGATCGTGTTGTCGAACGTGAGGCGGCCTCCGTTGTTGTTCAGCCCGTTGTTGAAGCGAAGAATCGCGTCCTCGGCGAAGATGTCGGCGTTGGCTCCGTTGTTGGCGACGGCGCCCTCAAACTCCATCTCGCCGCCGATCGATTCGATGTTCTCGCTGTTGTTGACGGCTCCGGAAAACAGCAGCCGCTCGCGATAGCCGTCGGTGTAGGTGGCGTTGCGGATGTCGCCCGAGTTGTTGACCGTGGCGGCCTCGATGCGGCCCGAGCCGCGAATGACGCCGGCGTTTGTCACCACCGGCGTGCGCAGAACGGACACGGGGGTGTTGGGCAACCCGGAGTACAGTTCGATCAAGCCACGGCCGCCGACCACGACGGCCGCGTCGGCGCGAACCTCGCCGCCGCTGTCGATGTGAAGTTCGCCGCGGGCGGAAGCCACGGTCGAGGCCAGGCGAATCGTGCCGATCGACCAGAACAGCGAGTTGACGTCGCTGACGGTGACCGAGCCATTGGCGTTGGCGAGATTGCCGACGATGGCGTCGTCAGCGACGCGGATCATGCCGCCGGCGCGGACGTAAATGTCGGCGCGACCTTCGTCGGCGACGATCAGAGGGTCGTCGGCGTCGCCTCCCGTGATGTCGCTATCGCCGACGTTCCAGCGCGAACCCGTGCCGCTGACTTCGACGTAGGCGGTCCCCAGGGCATTGTCGCCGCTGAAGTCGCGCTCGACGCCCAAGATGGCTTCGTCCGCCGTTTCGAGCCGGCCGCCGGCGGTGACGATGATCGAGCCATGGCCGCGGTCGCCGACGTTCAGAACATTGTGCCGCCACTGCGAGCCGAGGCCGTTGATCGTGACGAAGCCTTGCGAGCCGTCGAGCTCGCCCACGCGAGCGTCGATCGGATCCGGGGTCGCCGTATTATCAATGCGAACGCGCGCGCCGGTGGTGATGTTGAGAAAGCCCTGTCCCTCAACGCCGACGGTCATGAACTCCTGGACGATCCACTCGGAGAAGAATCCGGAGACCGTTGCCTGCCCGATGTCCTGGGAGGTGACGCCGATCTGACCGTTGGGGGACGTCAGCGGGAGGGTGAAGGCGGGGTTGTCGATCGAGAGGATGCCAAAACCGCCGCCTGCGTTTGGTATTGGAACTCCCATTGAGTCGACGGGAGGCCGGCCGACGAGGACGTCGGACGAGGTGATGCCGCCGTCGAGGGGGAGGAAAGCGGTGGGCGTGGACGGGTCAACGGGCGTCGCTGCGCCTAACGGGCTGACGTCGCCTTCGCCCACGACGTCGGCCCGCGCGGGGGTTGTCGCGACGATGCACGCAAGGGTTGTGCCGCAAAGGAGCGCGGCGAACGGGCGCCCGGGGGTGAGACCGTGGGCGTTGAATTTCAAACACGTCATGAGTTGCCTCTTCACCGATGAGC
>JANOIK010001111.1:0-3456 GCA_031407585.1 Planctomycetota bacterium
GGGGGCGCCTTCGCTCTCAGCCAGTCCGGCAATAGCCTGTTGCTCGCGTTTGTTCCGGGGCTTGCCGCCGATTTCAACAACGACGGCGGCGTGGACGGCGACGATCTGATCGATTGGCGCGGCGCGTTTGGCCCCAACGCGGGCGGGGACGCTGATGCGGACGGCGACACTGACGGCGATGACTTCTTGGTATGGCAACGACAGTTAGGGATGACGGTGTTGCCGCAGGCGGCCGCGACGTTTATTCCCGTGCCGGAACCGGGAACTTCCTTGCTCATTGTCGTGGCGTCGGCAGGTTTTCGCCGAACTGCGGGCCGAAAACGTCAAGAACTCGTCAGCGCGTGAGATGCCCCAACAACCCACCGATTTAGGCACGGCCGCGTTCTCCCTGAAGAAGTTACCTGATGAACGTCGATCCAGCAGGAAAGCAAGAGTCACCTAGAAAGGTGCCACGGCAGGTCGCTGCCGACCTGAACGTTAGCGTTACTTCGCAGATACCAGTCGTTCCAGTATTCAGTTGCATTGTCTACGTGTCTACAAACCCCGGCGGCGGTGTGCAAGCGAGAGTCGCCAATCTGGCCGGAGTCGAATGCACCGCCGCCAGCGAGCGTGACGCTTTGGGGAAGATAATTCCAGCTTTCAAGCGACGAGTCGGCGAGTTGATGCAGGGCGGAACGCCCATCCCCTGGATCGAACCGCCAACACCTCCCAAACCCGGCGAGCAGACACGCTTTATTCCGGTCCATCTTTGAGGTCATTGACCACGGTTCACCGTTGCGACAAGCACACTGTGGCTGCTCGGAAGGCACTAGCCGGGCTAGTTCCGGACGAACAGGCCGGCAAAGGGCTCGCTGCTCAGTCGCGAGAACGCCAGGTCGAGGTTGGCCTCGTGAGCGGCCGGGGCGTCGAAGTGGTCAATTGAGGCGACCTTCGTAACGCGGCGGCCGGTCGTCGAGTGCATGTAATCCAAGGCGTCGCGGAGCATGAGGTCGTGCAATTCGAGCTTCGGCGTTTCGGCGGGGGCGGCCACGAACCCTGTGCGGGCCGTGTGGGAGAAGTTTCTGAACTTGGCAGGGGTCGCATCGCCGGCGAGCGTGACGCCGGCCAGCGATGGGGCCTTGGCTGGCGCCGTCTTGGCTGCGTTGGCAGCGGTCAGTGAGGGGCCGGCGACAAACAGCTGGAGCGGCTTGTTGGGGTACAGGTTGGCGAGGTCAGTTGCCCGCGCCAGGGCCACAGCGCGGCGGACGGCGGCGTCGGCGTTCACCAGTCCGTTGCCGAAGGTGTTGTCGTCGCCGGCGGCTCCCAGATCGTGGGCCGTGTCGACAAGAATCTGGCGGATGCCTTCGGGCGTGAGGGCCGAATTGACGCTCCAGACCAGCGAGGCGATGCCTGCCATGTTCGGGTTGGCGGCGGACGTACCGTTGAAGTTGACCACGTTGCCCAGCTTGTTAACGGCAGGGGAATCGGTCGGCGCCATGAGCGTCAGGTTGAAACCCCGATTGGAGTAAGCGGCGATATTGACGCTCCAGGGATTGGTCAAGCCGCCGACCGTGAATCTATTCGTGCCTTCGAGGGCGCCGACGGAGATGACGTTGGGAAAGTAGTTCTCAAGCTTGGCGACGCCGCTGACGCTCGTCGCCCAGTTGGGATCGTCGATTTCTTGATAGCCGTCGACAGGTCCGCCATTGCCGGCGGCAATTGCGAAGAGAGCGATGTCGGAGTTGCGGCTTATCAAATCCTGAAGTTGGGCGAGGCTGCCGCCGTCGGTCAACCAGGATTCACCCTGAATGCCTCCTTGAAAGACGACTTTCTTGCCGGTGGCGCGGGCGTAGGCGAGGCCCTCCTCAATGGCTTGAGGCAAGGTAACGCCGTCACCGACCTGGTAGCCGCGGTAGACGTCGGTGACCAGGACGCTGCTTCTCCAGTTGATACCGGCCACGCCCACATTGTTGGCCATCGAGGCCATGACGCTCACCGCCATGTGGCCATGCCCATACCACGGATACGACGGAGACAACACGATGTCTTCATCGTCGGTGGGGCCGGTGATCAACCGCGCCATGCTGATATCGTTGACGCCGAGGTAAGGGGCGGCGTTGGGATTGTTCAGGACGCCCGAATCGAGCGAGACCAAGAGCACGCCCGTGGAGCCCTGGGTGAAGCGCCAGGCGCTGGGCACGTCCGTGATATGCAGGTTCCACTGCGAGCCGAAGGCGGGATCGAAGGGGCGAACGGCGAGCTCATGGAGTGAGCCGTCAGAGAATTGCACCCGCTCGAATCCCTGGAAGTAAATCTCGCGGCCACCCGTGAGCCGCATGAAGTCATAGGCCGAGCCCTGATAGATGGCCTGGTTGGCGGTGGAGAAGTTGAGGCCGCCGGTGCCGTTGACGCTGAGGATTTCTGCGGGGGCGACGCCGAGCTGGAGCGTGTCGGTGCCGCCGCCGCCGCGGAACACCTGGCCAGATCCGGCCCCGCCGGTGTAGGCGTACGTGTCGGCGTAGATTCTGCCGTCGGCGACGTAGCTGGAGTCGAGAATGTTGATCGTGTCGAGGGCGGAATAGTAGGTGGAGCCTTTATTCACCGAGATCCGCATGCGGAGCTGGTGCTCGCCGTTGCCCAGGCCGGGGATCGTCGCGAGGTTGATCAGCGCGTTCGTGGCGGAGGTGGTCTTGGCGAACGTTCCCAGGGTCGTCACCGCGCCGCTCGGGCCGATGGCTTCGAGCGTCATACTACTCATCGTGTGGCGGCCTGGGGGGGTGGCGAACGCGTAGTTGAGCCGCAAGGCGCCGTCGTTGAAGACGGTGTTACGATTGTCGTCGAGCGAGGCGTCCCACACGTCGAAGCCGGAGAACAGGGTGCTGGCCTGAGTGACGTTGATTCGTTCGCGGTCGAGACCGTCGCCGAGCTGTCCGAAGTTGTTGTTCTCGTTCGACTCGGCGACCTGGCCGGCGGAGTCGGTCTTCATGATGACGTAGAAGTCCTGGCCGGTGAAACCGCCGGGGGCGGCAACGGGGAGCTGGAGGCTGATCGTTTGTTTGGCGCCGAAGCTCGCGGCGGCGATTGACGGGTGAGTCACGGCCTTGGCGTCGTCGACCGGCGACAGCAGCACGTCGTCGGTGGAGCCGGCGGCGTCCTTCGAGAGATACCACTGAACGTTGAACGCCCCGCTGGCGGTATTGCCCGTGTTCTTGATCTGCGACTGGATGCTAAACGTGCCGCCCCAGTTGGCGGCGTTGGTCGCCACGGCGCTCTGGCCTTGCAAGTCGATCGTGGCGGCCGGGGGCGCGGGGAGGCCGGGGTTGACGGTCAGGGCGTAGTTGGCGTTCACCGCACCGCCTTTGCCGATGACCTGGATGTAGTACGTGCCGACGGTCAGCCCTTTCAGGGACACCGATTCGGCGTTGGTCTTCGAGATTGAAGAGCCGAGCTCCTTGCCGGCGGCGGTGAATACCTTGA